>CAIZHO010000066.1 GCA_903932805.1 uncultured Roseiflexaceae bacterium
CAGAGCCTTTCGCAAGACCCGCGAATCGATTGGTGATGTCTCTTCAGACATCCAAGAAGAAATCGCTGGCGTCAAGGTCGCACAAGCATTCACGCGCACGGATGTCAACCGCGAACGGTTTGCACAACGCAATGCGGCAAATCGTGATGCAAATGTGAGTGCAACAGCGATAACAGCGGCATTTGGCCCGCTCGTCGATGTGCTTGCAGCTATGGGATTGGCAATTGTGGCTGGGTACGGTGGGTACCTCGTCATCACGAATCAAGTAACTCCTGGTACGGTCGTGGCATTTTTGTCGTATGCACAATTCTTCTTTCGACCAATCCAAGCCTTGTCACAGTTCTACACCACTGCACAATCTGCGTTGGCAGCTTCCGAACGAACCTTTGCTCTGATCGACACGCCTGTTGATATGCCCGCAACGCAGAACCAACAGGCGGTGACGCACATTACTGGTGCGGTTTCGTTCGAGCACGTCTGGTTCCGCTATGGTGCCCGCGTCGGTCAAGAAGGGACCGGGGATTGGGTCCTTCAAGATATCAATTTGTCGGTGAGTCCAGGCGAAATGATTGCCGTGGTCGGACCGACAGGTTCGGGCAAAACATCCCTCGTGTCACTTATTCCACGTCTGTACGACGCAACACAAGGGACCGTCAGCATTGACGGCGTCCCGGTCCAGCAGTACGAACATACCCAGATTCGGCATCAGATGAGCATGGTCCTGCAAGAGACGTTTCTCTTTTCCGAATCGGTGTTCAGCAACATACGCTACGGGAAACTCGATGCAACTGATACCGACATCATTGCTGCAGCCAAAGACGCAAACGCACATGAGTTCATCATGGCTCTCCCACAGGGCTACGAAACCATCTTGGGCGGCAAGGGTGTCTCGTTGAGCCAAGGGCAACGACAACTGATCGGTATTGCACGTGCGATTTTGGCCAAACCACAGATCCTCATCCTCGACGAAGCAACCAGCAGTGTCGACACCCGCACAGAGCTCCTTATCCAAACTGCACTTGAAAAGCTACTTCGCGGTCGCACCAGTTTTGTCATAGCCCATCGGTTGTCGACCGTGCGCAATGCAACGCGCATCGTCGTGCTCGATCATGGCCGGGTCGTCGAAGTCGGTTCGCATGACGAACTCATTGCCGCGCAAGGGATGTACGCAGACCTCTACCAACGACAGTTCGTCCCCATGCACCAACCAACGCTCGCTGAGTAACGCACCCATAAAGTCCCCCGTGATGTTGTGCATCACGGGGGCTTTGCATTGTATCGCTCAGTTCCTGCACGGACCATCCGGGTATGTGTGCAATGGATCCGTGGATGCGGTCAGGACATTACGCGTCTTGATCCAACGCGGGTTTGAGGGTCCGTTTGACCAGAGAACCGATGGCACGGACCGGCCCGGTTCGGACTGTTGTCGGCGGCAATGACGCCAAAAACTGCTGGCCGTATTTTTTGGAAAGGACGCGCCGGTCGAGGACGATGACGATGCCATGATCGGATTTGCCGCGGACCAAACGACCAAAACCTTGTTTGAACTTGAGAATGGATTGAGGTAACGAGTATTCGTTGAATGCGTCGGTAAACTGTTCGGAACGGGCCGCATATATCGGGTCAGTGGGAACAGAAAACGGGAGTTTGGTAATAATCAATGCTGACAGCGCATCCCCGACAACATCCACACCTTCCCAGAAACTCGAGGTGCCGAACAACACACTCCGTGGTTCTCGTTTGAATCGTTCCAGAATGGCTTTGCGCGAACCATCCAGACTTTGGCCGATCAGGTTAATGTCGTGTTCGTTGAGCCGTTCTTGGACCGCAGTGTATGTAGCGCGCAGTGCGCTCGTTGCCGTAAAGAGCACCAACGTCC
>CAIZHO010000067.1 GCA_903932805.1 uncultured Roseiflexaceae bacterium
CGACCGAAACCATACCAGCGCCGACAATGACCATCGCTCCCGTTGTCGATCTCGCGGTCGTCCAACAACGCGAAGCCGCCTATCAAGCACAACTCGCTGAGGCGAATCAAAGACTCGCCGAAGCCTCGGCCCGATTAGCAGAAGCCCAAGGACAGGCCAAATCGGTCGCACAACAGTACAATGCCGTTGTCAACAGCCAAGTGGTCGCACCAACGGCTGTACCCGTACCGACCGATGCACCAGGTACCACTACAACCGTTTATTTGCCGGTCGACGCAGTGGCGGCGATTGGTCGTGCACTCGATGCAGATGCGGTCCTCCAGAAGGCCCCAGAGTTGGTCCTGTACGAGAGTCGCGCTGCCTATGAACTGGTCTTTGATCGCGGCACGGTGTACATTGCGGCCGATGATGGCAGCGTGTTGGCGAACGGCATGGCTGGTTTTCAAGTGGTGAGTGCGACAACTCGTAGTAACGGCTCAAATCCGATCCCTGCCGAATCTCCTGTGCTCCCGCACCCCACTGCTGTTCCTGCTCCGACGAGTGAACCCGCCCCTGATGATGGTGGCAATGACGGCGATCAGCACGAAGACGAGCACGAAGACGAGCACGAAGACGCAGAAAATCATGACTAATCAGGCACCCAATACACGCAAAATAGCCCAGCACATCAAAAATGCTGGCGACCAGAACGAGCGTATGCTGGTCCGGACGATTACCACGATCCTTGCCGGCGTTGGCACAATCGTCGGTTGGATGGCACTCGCACACCAAGAACCTGTCCCTGTGGTCGAGGCGGTCGCCGTCGAACCAACGCAGACACCAGAGCCAACACCGACCGAAGCGTTGCGCTTCATCCCAACCACAACCGTCGCGTTTGCGCCGATACCGACGCTCCACGCTATCCCTGGGCGACAGGTGTTGCCGACGTTGATGCCCACCCAAGGCGTCGTCGACGGAGCACCTGGAGCGAGTGGTGACCCTGTTTCCGATACCCAGAACCCACTGCAACCGACGGCTGCTGCGCAGACCTTGCGTGTGGTGGTTGTGCCAACCGCGGCGGCAGTCGTATCGGACACGGCAGGTGGTCAAGCACCATCAGCGCCCGTTCAGATTATTCCGACCGTCGCCCCCAATCAACCGGTACCGCAAGCCACTGCAGTGCCCAAGCCCAAACCAAAGCCAACCCCAGCAGGGAACAGCAAAGGATCGAAGTAAATGGACTGGGTACATGGGTGGCGTGCGATGGGGGTCGATTGCAAAGTCGTCTGTCCTGTGCCCCTCGAAGCGCAGTGGTTTGAGGATGCAACTGCTGCATACGAGCAGACGTTTAGTCGGTTCAGAGCGGACAGCGCACTGCGCGTACTGTCGCGCCGTGGACATGGGCGCGTCAACGCTGACCTGCAGCAGTTGCTGCTCGCGTCACTCGAGATTGCCCACTGGACGACTGGGCTGGTCGTACCGCACCTCGGTGCCGCGCTCGAAGCAATCGGGTACGATCGAACCTATGCAACAATCGAGCCCAACAGTGCTCCGATTGATGTACCGCACATTCCCGATTGGCGCTCCATCAGCGTCTGTGGCCGCACGGTGACACTCCCGCCGGGCACGCAGCTCGATCTGAATGGCGTCGCCAAAGGATGGATTGCCCAGAGACTCGCAGAACGCTCTGCGCAGTCACGGGTACTGGTCGAAATCGGCGGTGAGGTCGCAGTCATTGCTCCTGCAGACGACCCCTGGTGCGTAGCTATCGATCACCCATCTGCGGCCGAGCCGTTGGCATTGCTCCGGCTGGCAGTCGGCACGGTTGCTACCTCGAGCACCAGAGAACGCCGTTGGCTCCGGGCAGGCAGCGTGGTCCATCACATCATTGACCCACGGACTGCATTGCCGGCAGCTTCCGATGTCGCCACTGCGACCGTTATTGCCCGTGACGGTATGTATGCCGAAGCAGCCGCCAA
>CAIZHO010000068.1 GCA_903932805.1 uncultured Roseiflexaceae bacterium
ATCATCGCCGTGCCGTGGATCCTGCGGGAGATGTTGCTGAGCAACAACGATGAACTGCGCGCTGCGACGCTGAACGAACAAGAACCCATGATCCTGGCCATCATCGAACGGTTCATCCAACAGAGCGTTGATGTATTGATGGCCGAAGATCCAGAGCGACCCATCATCGTGACCTATCACGGCACAGTGTCTGGCGCGACGACGGGGATTGAACGCATGCTGACGTTGGGTCGCGAAATCGTCATGCCCCCGGCTACATTGACGCCGGTTGGCGTCGATTATGTGGCGCTGGGGCATGTCCACAAACACCAAATCCTGCGTGCGCTGCCGCCGATTATCTACCCAGGCAGTATCGAGCGTATTGACTTTGGCGAAATGGAAGAGTTCAAAGGGTGCGTGTTGGTGTCGTTTACGCACAAAACCGCTGCCTGGGAGTTTGTCCCATTAGCTGCCCGGCAATTTGTACGCATCGATGTCGACGTGACGACAGATACCGAGTACCCCACCGAACGGGTCATTCAGGCAATCGAACGCCACACCCTGACCGATGTGGTGGTTGCGGTCGTGGTGACCATCGATACCGCTGCCCGGGCGTCGTTCAGCTACCCAGCGGTGCGGACCGCGCTGCAGAATGCCGGTGTGGCTCATATTGCTCGAATCGTCTTAGAGACCCCCGAACAGAAGCAACAGCGGATCACTACCAACGAACACAGCGGTGACATCCCCGACCCGGTGACTGCACTCCGTCAATACCTCGAGAAGCAGAACCATAGCGCGACAGAACTCGCTGCGTTGATGGATCTCGGGACAGAACTCATAGCTGCACGCGACGAGGCGTGACACGAGAGGTAATCGCATGAAGGCAGTCGTCATGGCTGGGGGGGAAGGGTCGCGTTTGCGCCCACTGACGCTCCATCGCCCCAAACCGATGGTCCCATTAGTCGATCGGCCGGTGATGGGGCACATCATCGAGTTGCTCAAACGCCATCAGATCACCGACATTATCGTGACCGTGCAATACATGGCCAGCGTAATCCAAGACCACTTCGGCGATGGATCGGCCTTCGGCGTGAATATTACCTACTCGCTCGAAGACCGCCCGTTGGGCACTGCCGGGAGTGTCAAGCAAGCCGAGGCACTGCTGACCGAGCCGTTCATGGTATTGTCGGGCGACGCCGTCACCGACATCGACCTGTCGGCCGTCATTGCACGCCATCAGAGCGGCCCAGGGCTGGCGACGATGACCCTCACACGGGTCCCCAACCCCCTCGAGTATGGGGTAGCAATCTGCGATGACTTTGGGTATGTGACCGAACTGGTCGAAAAACCCAGCTGGGGCGAAGTGTTTTCGGATACGGTCAATACCGGGATTTATATCTTTGAGCCCGAGGTCCTCACCTACATCGCCCCCGATCAGGTGGTTGACTGGGCCAAAGACGTCTTCCCACGCATCCGAGCAGACCAGCACGGCATCAAAGGCTGTGTGGTCGACGGCTATTGGACCGACGTCGGCACCATCGAAGAATACGTCCGGGCGACGCGCGACTACCTCGAGGGGCGCGTCAACCTGCCGCGCATCGGCCACTGCATCCGTGGCGATGTCTGGGCCGACGGTGCCGTCGAAATCGCCCCCGACGCGGTCTTGCAGGGCGACATCTACCTCGGCCTGGGTGCCAAAATCAAAAGCGGCGCGCACATCATCGGGCCGACGGTCATCCGAGATTATTCGATTATCGACAGCGGCGCCGTTATCGACCGAAGCATCATCTGGCGCAATTCGTATGTCGGTGAACGGGCCGAGTTGCGTGGCGCGGTTGTCTTGCGCCAGTGCAACATCAAAAACCGGGCCGTGTTGGCCGAAGGGGTCGTGGTCGGCGATCAGACCATGATCAACGCAGGTGCGGTCATCGGCACAAATGTCAAAATCTGGCCCGCCAAAGAAGTCGACGAGAGTGCCACCATCACCAGCAGCATCATTTGGGGGTCACAGGGTCGGCGCGTCTTGTTCGGTACGCAGGGCATTACCGGGTTGGTCAACATCGATTTGACACCCGAATGGTGTGCCCGCATCGGCGCTGCCATTGGTGCAGCCCTGCCAGTGGGTGCCACCGTCACCGCCAATCGCGATGCACACCACACCGCCCGCATGCTCAAGCGTGCATTGATGGCAGGGTTGCCGTCGGCGGGTGTCAACGTCATCGAGTTGCACAGCGTTCCACTGCCCGTGGCACGCTACATCACGCATGCCTCGGGGTCGCAGGGCGGCATCCATGTGCAAGGGTCATCGCATGACGAGCGTGTGGTCGAGATCCGCATTCTCGACAAAAACGGGCTCGATATCGACACCAACACCGAGCGCCGCATCGAAGGCATTTTCTTCCGCGAGGACTACCGGCGCGCGTATTACAACGAAATCGGTCGCATTACCGACGTTGTCAATGCAGCCGACACCTATAGCACGGCTTTTCTCAAAGCCTTACGGGCCGATGTTTTTGCCGACAACCGCTCGTTCCAGGTCGCGGTCGACTACGACCACGCCAGTAGCTCGTCGATTTTGCCTGGGATATTGCGCAAAGTAGGCGTTCGTTCGGTCGAACTCAACGCCAATCTCGACGACGTCAACACGACCACCCAGCGCGAAAACGACGCCGACAACCTCGTGCGCTTGGCGCGTGTCACCCCGGTCTTGGGTGCCGACATGGGTGTGCGCATCGAAGCAAACGGCGAGCGGATCTCGCTCGTCGACGGCAAAGGTCGCCCCGTACCTCCCATGCTTGCTCTGGCGGTGTTGGTCGATTTGTCGTTCGCAGCCGAGGGCGGTGGTGTGGTGGCAGTGCCGGTAACGGCGCCACGGGTGTTCGAGACGATTGCTGCGCGCCGTGGTGGTGCCATTGTGCGCACCAAGGGGACGCTGGCGGCACTCATGCAACTCGCAGCCAAACGGCGCGACGTGTTGCTTTTGGGCGACGGCGCCGGGGCACTCATCTTCCCGCGCTTTTACCCGGTCGCAGATGGGCTGTACACCATCGCCAAGGTCATCGAACTGTTGTTGTCGCAGCAGACGTGCCTCGAAGATGCGGTCGACTCCATCCCTGTTTTTTCGATGGCGCATCAGCGGGTCAGCTGCCAGTGGGACAAAAAGGGCAGTGTGATGCGGCGCATGGGCGAGCTCTATCCCGAGCGCCGCCAGCAGACCAGTGATGGCCTGCGCATCGACGGAGGCGACGGCTGGGTGTTGCTCAGCCCCGACAGCGACGGCCCATACATCAGCGTGCATGCCGAGGGCAATAGCGATAGCCAGGCGCAGGCATTATTGGCGCAGTACGCGGCGTTGATTGGCAGCATGCAGATTGGGTAGAGCGTTTTTTCGGTGAAAAAAGTCAGGCGCAGGCTGCACAACGCAACCTGCGCTTTTGTGTGACCTGTGGCCGGCTGGGTGGTCAGCTGGGCAAGTCGTTGGGGTCGAATGCACCCGGGAGCAATTGCGGCAGCGATGTCTCGACCCAGACGCCGGCGGTGTTCGCCAGAAAAATCACCGCGCCCGGGCACAACTCGGCCATCACTTGACGACAACCACCACAGGGACTGACCGGCCCGGGCGTGTCTGCAATGACCGCCAGGGCAATGATGTGGCGTGCGCCGTGGGCATAGGCGTTGTGCAATGCGACACGCTCGGCGCACATGGTGCTGGGGTAGGCGGCGTTTTCGATGTTGCAACCGGGGATGATGTCGCCGTTGGCAGTCAACACGGCAGCACCGACATGGAAGCGCGAATATGGGGCATATGCCTGGTCTCGGGCTGCTCGGGCTGCGGCAATCAGGGCGTCACGATTGATGGATGTCATGATGTCTCCCCATCGTTGCTGGGTACGTAATCCGGATACGGCTGGTGCGGATCCCGTCGATGGCGACCACGGTCAAAACGATACCATTGCTCTGGGTGATAACATCGTTGATTTGGCTCATGCGACCGAGTTGTTCGGTCACATAGCCACCTATGCGATCGGAAGAATCGGAGTGTAATTGCAACCCGGTCAAGTCGTTGACGTCGTCGAGCAGTAAGCGTGCTTCGACGGTGACATCACCCGGCCCGTTCCAGACCACATCGGGGATGGTAGCGCGGTCGAATTCGTCGTTGATGTCGCCGACGATTTCTTCGAGGATGTCCTCGAGTGTGACAATCCCGGTCGTTGCGCCGTATTCGTCGACGATAACCGCAAAGTGGACACGTTTGGACTGCATGTTTTTGAGCAAAATGTCGATTTTGACCATTTCGGGCACATAGTACGGCGACCGCATCAGGTCTTTGATGACGACTTCGCTTTGCCCATAGCGGATGCTGGCCAAGATGTCTTTTGCGTAAAGCACCCCGACGATCCGATCGCTCGACTCCCAGATGACGGGGATGCGTGAGTGGCCGTAGGTGGTGATGATCGTGAGTGCGTCTTGGAGGGCAGCGGCGGCGTTGATGGTGACGACGTCGACACGCGGGATCATAATCTCGCGCACGACGGTATCGCCAAAGGTAATAATATCGCGGATCATTTCGCGCTCGTTCGGCTCGATGATGCCTTCTTCTTCGCCGACGTTGACGATGGTCAACAGCTCTTCTTCGGTGACCATTGGTGCGAGCTCATCGCGACTGGTCCCCGCAAAGATACGTCGCGCAGTGTAGTC
>CAIZHO010000069.1 GCA_903932805.1 uncultured Roseiflexaceae bacterium
AAGCGCGATTTGGGATTGGCCTAGTCACGTCAGGAGCAAACGATGAACATTACCATGCTCGGCACGGGGTTGATTGGTCGGAACTACACGACGGCCTTGCATGCCGGTCGGAGCCGAGATCGCGTGACGGCGGTCTATAGCCGAACTGCTGCGTCGGTGCAGGCGTTTGCAGCAGAGTTCGGTATTGCGCATGCGACGACCGATATGCATGCAGCAATCACGGATCCGTCTACCGAGCTGGTTGTCATCGGTTTGCCCAATCATCTGCACGAAGAAGCAGTCATGGCAGCGGTCAAGGCTGGCAAGGGAGTGCTTTGCACCAAACCGTTGGGTCGGACCGCTGCCGAGGCGTACCGGATGCTCCAGGCAGTCGAAGACGCGGGCGTTTTTCATGGCTACCTCGAGGACCTCACCTATACTCCCAAAACGCTCAAGGCGTTGGAATCGGTCCGAGCAGGAGCAATCGGTACGGTGTTGTGGGCGCGGGGCAGTGAAAAGCACCCCGGACCGCATCGTGCATGGTTCTGGGACAAAACCCAATCAGGCGGTGGTGCAATCATCGATATGGGCTGTCATTGTATCGAAATATCACGCAACTTTATTGGCAAAGATATCCGTCCGGTCGAAGTGATGTGTTGGGCAGACACACAAGTCCATCCCATCGAAGCAGAAGATCACGCAGTCGGCATGGTGCGCTACGAAAACGGCGCGATGGGGCAGTTCGAAGTAAGCTGGTCGTTCCGCGGCGGCATGGACCTGCGTGACGAGGTGGCTGGCACCGAAGGGACCATTTGGCTCAATCATTGGCAACGCACGGGGTTCGAACTCTACACAGCGACCGGCCAGCAAGGCTATGTCGCCGAAAAAGCCGAAGGTGATACCGGTTGGATGTTCCCTGTAGGCGACGAACAAGCAGCACTCGGGTTCACACCCATGTTCCATGACATGCTCGAGGCCTATGAACAACACCGTGCGCCGATGGAAACGTTCTACGACGGGTATGTCGTCAACGCAATTATGGACGCTGCCTATGCATCGGTTTCGTCAAAGCGCTGGGAGCCTGTTCAATTGCAGACCTGGCGTGGTCGCATTGATACCCCGCATGTGTCGGTGCTGCGTCAATACGACGACGAACATGTACTGATCAAACAGGAGCGTATGCCCGACGGGGCGCTCCATGTCATTTTGCGCAACACCGTGAGCGGGGCGTTGGTAGAGCGCATCGCGCGTGCGGAGGGTTCATGATTGTCCCCGTCGCTCGCGATGCAGTATTTGTTGCGCAAGTGCATCGCGCGATGAAAGATCGTGACGTCCTCACCGTCTGGTGGCTAGGGCAAAGCGGTTTTCTCGTGCACTATGACGGTATGTGTATCGCGTTAGACCCCTATCTGTCGGATTCGTTGACCGAAAAATATGCACAAACCGCCAAACCCCATGTGCGCTTGTCGGAACGGGTCGTCGATCCTGGACTGCTGGACATGGTGAGTCTGGTGACCTCGAGTCACAACCACACCGATCACCTCGATGCGCCGACCTGCATCGCGCTTGCAAAAGCGAATCCTGCGTTGCGTTTGGCCTGCAGTGCAGCGAATGTTCATTTTGCGATGGAACGAATGGGACCTTCGTTCCCAGCAATCATTGCATTGACCGAGGATGTTCCCTTTGTGCATGGGCCGTTCACCCTGCATGTTGTTCCGGCGGCACACAACGATGTCACTCGCGACGCTGCAGGCAATCTTGCTGCGATTGGGCTTGTGATTGAGGTCGGTGGCAAGGTTCTGTATCACAGTGGCGACACGTTGCGCTATGACGGCATGGCTGAGCGGTTGCGGCACTGGCGGTGTAATGCGGCACTCTTGCCCATCAATGGGAACGATCCTGCACGTGGGGTTGCCGGTAATTTGTCTGCGGCAGAGGCTGTCGCACTGGGTCGTGACATCGACGCGCGGATCGTTGTGCCGTGCCACTACGACATGTTTGCCTTCAACACCGCTGACCCAAAGGAATTTGTGCGGGCGGCTGGGTCACGTGGCCATGTTATGCAATTAGGAGAATCATTAGCCATACGATAATCAAAAGACAATCGTGTCATCATAGTCCGCATAAGCATGGTACAGTGAAGGTGATTTTGGGCATGCTGGGGGTACGGGTGACACGTGTCATGCAGCGAATTTCATCACCGGTTGTATACATCTGCGCAGTGTCGTTGTTTGCGGCGGCTGCGCTCTTCTTTTGGCAGGGTTGGGTAGATGTTTCGCTCTGGGACGAAGGGTTCCTCTGGTACGGTGCCCAGCGGTTTTTGTATGGCGATGTGCCGATACGCGATTTCTACGCCTACGATGTCGGTCGCTATGCAGTGCTCGCGGGGTTTATGTGGCTATGGGGGAACACGGGGATTATTGCGTTGCGGTTTGGCCTGATGTTCGTCCAGGCAGCAGTGTTGGCGGGATGTACTGTCTATCTGTATCGTCGGGTTACCCGTCAATGGGTCGTCATCGGCGGAGTCATGGCAGTCATCATCTGGTGGCTTTGGCCACTGTACCGGATGCCTGACTTTGCCGTGCTGGTAGTGGCATTGATCACGCTCGCACGCGTGCAGCACAACCAACTGAGTGCTCGCCAGGCATTCGTAGCGGGCTTGTTGTATGGCCTAGTGTTGGCTGCGGGTGGTGACCTGCGCAAGCATGGGTCTTTTTTTGTGATGAGCCTGGTGATGGTCCTTGTCATTCGATATATTAAGTACCGTCAGCCGCGACGCTGGATTCGTCAAGGGATGTATGTCCTCGGCGGGGTGATAGCAGGGGTATCACCGCTTGTGTTGTATGTCACATTGACGCCCGGTCTGCTACAGAGCTATATTCAACACATGGTGGTGGGATTTTTTGAACGAGATAGCGCCAACATCCCATTACCGGTGCCGTGGCCATGGCTCGTGTCGTTCCAAGACCCTCTGATGGGTATCCGTGATCTGAGCATTGGTATGGGGTTTGTCGCCTTGGTTTTCGTGCCATTGGCACTCGTGACTCTGCTGGTTCGGCGGGCATTCGCGCATAGGACGGTACATCCGTTTGTGCAAGGTGCAGTACTCTATGCCCTACCGAGTATCACATACGCATTCTCACGTGCGGATCTCGTCCATCTCGCCCAGGGTGCGTTACCGGCACTGCTGGCAGGATTGGTGTTGGTCATCCAAGAACGACCACGGTGGGTGAAGCCGATATTGGTGTGTGGCAGTGTGATTAGTGCAATCATCTTCTGGCCGGTGCAACCGCGCCAGCAATGTCAGCTGCCCAATTCGTGCCGCGCCACCCAGGTCGGTCCAGATATCTTATCGGTGCCGAATCAGACTGCCGACGAGATTGCTTTGCTTATCCGAATGCGGAATGACTTCGTCGCCAACGACGAGACGTTGCTGATTGCGCCTTTTTGGCCGGGGGCCTATGCAATGCTCGGGTTAGAGGCACCGATGTGGGACATCTACGCGATTTGGCCGCGCAGTGATGTGCAGCAACGTACCGAAATTGCTCGTATCGCGACGGCTGCCCCGCGTGCCATTATCGTGAT
>CAIZHO010000070.1 GCA_903932805.1 uncultured Roseiflexaceae bacterium
CAGTCGGGTACGGAGTGTGGGTAGCGCAACGAGATGCACCACGCGAAGTACTCAAGCCAATCGAAGATACCCGCTGGAAAAAAGTGCTGGGCGTCACCCAACCGCGTGCGCATGTCGTGCTGGCCGTGGTGAATGGCGATTTGTATGCAATTGGTGGCGGTGAAGATGCGCGACAGCAGCGCCTCGTTGAGCGCTTTGATACCGACTCACAGCAGTGGCAGCCTGCTACCCCATTACCGTTTGCACTGACGCAGGGAAGGAGTTGGTCTGACGGCAGTGGTGTATGGGTGATTGATGCACGCGGCGATGGAATTATTCATCAGTGGGATGGGGTCGAGTGGCAGCATACTGCGACCCAAAATGCCCCTTCTGAGATTACGCAACTCGTGCGCTGGCAAGGGAAGTGGGTTGTCCTTGCGGGCCCGGCTCGCAACGCGCAACTCTGGGTATACGAGTCAAAATGGACCCCGTTGACCGTCCTCCCACCTGATGTCGATGCATCGTCATTGGTTGTCAATGCAGAACAACTGCTCGTGGTGAGTAGCCACGGTGTGGTCTACTCGTACAGCGCAGATACACAATCGTGGCTCCGCGACGGTGATTTGGGGCAGCCGTGGGGAACGTCGGTAGCGTATAGTGTGTTGGGTGCGGTGCTCGTGGTGCAGTCGGGTGCACCCGCTACGCTCACCGTGTATAACCCAGGGCAAGGGGTGATCGGCCGGCAAGAGCTCCCTGCATTTGTCACGGGTGGGGTCCAACTTGTTCCCTGGCAGATGCAATTGGTCATCGCAGATGATCGCGGTGTTTCGATTGTCATGTACCAGGCGTTATATCAGAATTTCGCACCGATTGCGCAGTAGACGAGGAAAAAGCGCCCCTCCTGCATCGCAGGAGGGGCGCTTTGGCAATCATTATGGGGTGCCGTTGTAGTCATCACCAGTCTGGCCGAGTGGAGTTTGTGACAAGACGCGAGTCACCACCGCGATGGAAGAAGCCGGGGCCGTTCCGGCGGCATTGACCGATTCAAAGACGGCGCTTCCAGAGTAGATCATATTATTGTTGGCGTATGTGTAGCCGAATTCATTTTGGGTTGCTACGGTGTACGGACTGACTGGGGTTGCATTGGTCGGATTCAACGAAATTTTCGCTCCGTTTACGACCGTGCTGGGTGTAATGTACGTTCCCACAACCTGCCCGAGGTAGTTGTATAGGGTCATTTTGATTCTGGCAGGCGCACCACCGATGTTTTGTACCGCAAACAAGGTCCGTTGTCGGGACTCACCACGGCAGGTTGAACCGGTAGGATTTGCGGTGAAGCAGCTTACCGAGTAGCGTACAAATGGCGTGTAGATCTTGCTGCCGCCACTAATGAAGGCGGGTGTTGCAGCCGAAATCCCACCGCCGCTTATTTTCTGCAGCCCAACGATATTGCGATTTGACGTGATCACAGCCGAACCAACTGCCGCGGCCGGCATGGCATTCCCGGTGGCGGTGTGCGTATTCCCTACTGCGTTTTTGGATGCATCACATCCAGGGATGCTCCCCTTTCCACCTGCGGGGATTGCGAGATAGAGAGTTTTGGTTTGTGCTGTGCCTAAGTTGCCGTTGCTGGCACGTATCTGATAGGTAAACGTCACTTCAATGTTGGCTATCGAAGATGTGTTGAGATTTTGGACGGCATACGACGAGGATTGCTCACCATCGCCGTAGTTCACGCGACACATGGCCGAAGGGAAATACAAGGTGGTAGCACCTTGCGAAATCTCCCCGGGCATACCTTCGAAGCTATTTGCATATTTGTTGACTGTGCTTAGCTCGACTGCCGTTGCAACTAATGAGCCCGTCGCTGATGAAATGACTGCCGAACCGTTGAAGGCACATCCGCTGGGTAATGACACACCGGCAGGGGGCGAGCCGACTGCGATCGACGCGAGGTCAAAATGTCGGACATCACCGGCTGTAAGGGTGAGTGGGCTCGGTAATGTATACGCAGTAGCTCCATTTGGCCACTTGAGCAAGAACGTCACGTCGCTGAGCGACGAGGCACCGGCATTCTGGATGCTGAAGCGCGTCGTCAGTTCATCTGAGAAGCAACTCTTCATGGCTGATGGCAACACGATGGTACCGCTGGCGTCACTCGCGCGGAACCCATTTGAAACAGGTTTTGTGCGGATGATCGAGTCGTTGGCCACTTGCGTCATTGTGGCTATTAAGGGTTGATTTGATGTAACAACCGCTCCGTAGCGTGCCGTGCTCGACAAACTCGATACAGCAGAAACCGACAACGAGGCACTCGCCATGCTGGGTATTACCCGGGCGGAACCATTGGTATCGAGCAGTTGATAATTGACTGTGGTCGAAGACGCTGCATCATAAAAGGTCAATTTGAGATTTGCAGGCTCGTCTCCGATGTTCATGTACTGTATCGATGTGACATATTTGGCATCGTATGCGTTGGTTGCTGCGTGCGCGGTGCCAAAACTAGCAATGACCAAGACGAAAACGAGGCCGAGTTGGAGAAGGGTGCGGCGCATGAATTCCATGAAAACCTCTTTCTGTACCTCTGTACCATACCCACTACGATGCCATTATGCAATAATACCTTTGGGTTATAGAGGGGTAGTATGCGACAATTTCTTCTCAGAACAGTGCTGGTAAGCATAATGGTTGTCTTGTTTGGATGTGGGACACAACCACAACTGACGATCAGCGAGACAACCCAAATCCCTGCTGAAGCGGGGATGGGATTGATGCGTGGTCAGCTGCTCGACCAAAACAACCAACCACTCGCAAATCGCAGCGTGCGCCTCGCAGCGGTGTATGGTGAGGGTGAGCAGCAAGCGTATGTCGCCGATGAATCAGGGGGTGTTGGTGGGGTGACTGATGCGGCAGGAGCGTTTGCAATTGCGAATATTCCACCCGGCAAATATGTCGTTCTGCTCGTTCTGCGCGAGGGGATTTCATTGGCGTTGATGCAAAAAAACGGCACTGAGCGCATTATTGAGATCCGACCAGACGTACTTTTTGATCTCGGGCCGGCGGCGATTACGATCCCCCAATAACGGGGTTTGTGCGCATGTCATGAACGAATGCATGCTGTTCTGTGCGGATTTGTGTGGTTGCGCGCATGAGGATGGGTATTTGGTCCGCACGACGCTCAACCAACGCGCAGAGTGTCGCAGCGTCTACCGCTGAGATAGGCACATGCCAATCGGCTACTCCGAGATCTTGCATGAGTGCAGCAGTCTTGGGGAGGTACCCAATGACCACGCACGACCCACCGTTGCGCATACGCAAAATGGCCGCGTGCATGCGGGTTGCGACCATGGCATCGAGGGCGGCATAGGCATGCGCCAAAGTGGTTGGGTCGGTGATGTCGGGCATGATTTCGACTGTGCAGGCAACACGAAGGGCGATCCGTTGCGTGACAAGACGATCATCCCAGGCAGGGTTGGCTTCGCAACATTGACTGTACAGCTGGATGCGCCACCCTTGCGTCGCGAAGTGTTCGATGGTGGTCACCAGAGCGTCTTCGTACGCTGATTGGCCGCGAAACGACGGATACTGTGCCCCCCAGTCGAGTGCAACTACCCCTAACACGAGTTGGCGAGATGGAGTTTGATCGGCGACGTGCGTGGTTTCTGCGTACC
>CAIZHO010000071.1 GCA_903932805.1 uncultured Roseiflexaceae bacterium
AGTCAACGTTGTCATCTGTGCTCCTAATCTTGCTTGATACGGGGATCAAGCAGTGGGTACAAGAACTCGACGAGCACCATCAAAGTAGCCACAGACATGGTGATGAACAACACAATGCCATAAATCACCAAAAAGTCATTGGATTGAATGGCTTGGGACAACTTCGATCCGAGACCCGGCAATGCGTACAATCCTTCGACGACCGCACCCGAAGTGATGATACTCCCCAACGCGAGTGCGAACCCGGTGACCTGTGGCAGCATGGCGTTCCGCAGATAATAATCACGGAAGATCACCCCGCCTTGCAGACCTTTGTGTTCTGCGAAGTTGACATAGTCTTCGCCCTGAATGGTCACACCCATACCGCGCATGGACAACACCCAGCCGCCGACCGACCCGAGGATCAGTGAAATCGCCGGCAAAATTTGGTGCCACATCACGTTGATCATGAAGCTGAACGACCAGTCTGGTGCGATACCGGTGGAATATGCTTGCCCGAGAGGGAATAATTTCAATTTAAATGCCAGCAAGAAGAGCAGGAAGATTGCCAGCAACACCGGTGGGATGCCCATGAAGAGCACAAACGGCGTCGCAATCGACCGCATCCAGCTGGGCGACTTGGGCCATGCCGCAATTGCACCAAGGAGATTCCCGATAATGAATGACAGTATCGAAGAGACAAACAAGAGCGCAATGGTCCATGGCAGGGATTCCATGATGATTTCCATCACGGTTTTGGGGAAGCGGTTGAGTGACACACCCAAATCGAGCTGCGCAATACTGCCGATGTAATCGGTATATTGCTCAAACAAAGGTTTGTCGAGGCCGAACTTTTTGTTGTACGATGCCACGATTGTTTCGAGGTCACCAGCAGAAAAGCCACCGGTCCGCGCCAATTCGGCGAAGCGTTCGCGGATCGGATTGCGGTCAGACAGGCGTGGAATGAAAAACGTAATGGTCGAGGCCGCCCAAATGACCATAATCAAGAAGCTTATACGCCGCAGGATTAAACGATATCTCACAGTACTCTCCTTGGCTACAGCCAGTGGATAGACAACGCCCTCGTTGTGGCGAGTACTCTACGTTTGCGTTTTCGAGGGTAGGTGTTGGGAAAGGAGGGGGGATGGAAACCGTCCGGCATCTTGCGATGCCGGACGGACGACGGAACTGATTACTTGCTGGCCTTCTTGAGGTTTGCAATGACCAGTGGTGACGTCTGTGCCCAGAAGGCACCGTTCACACCACCAGCGACATTGTCTGCCGTTGGCCAGTTGGTCCAGTACGTCTGGTTGTATGGGATGCGGTGGAGCCACTGGATGACTGGGACGTCGATCTGGTCCTTCCAGTAGATTTCCATTGCTTGCGTTGCCAACTCGGTGAACTTAGGATCTGCGGAACCCAAAGGTGCCATCTCGTCCAAGATCTTGTCGTAGTCAGCGTTCACGTAGCGGGAGAAGCGGTTGCCGCCCGAGGTGGTACCGATAGCAGCGCTGTAGCGGCTGTGGAACAGCTGCAATGCGGCTTCTGGGTCACCCAAGGAAGCGCCGTGCCCGAACATGTACAAGCCTTCTTTGCCGTCTGCCATGTTCTGGTATGCATCGGAACCGAAGTTCACGTCAGCATCGAAGCCAGCGGCCTTCAGCATTTCGACCAACACCGGAACGATGTCGCTGTGAATGCCTTCGAAGCCGTTGATGACTGCGTTGACGGTCTTGCCGTCTTTTTCCCACAACATGTCGGCGTTCTTGGTGAAGCCGGCTTCGGTCATCAACTTCTCGGACTCGGCGACGTCGTACTTGCGTGGCTGATACTTCTCAACCAGTGCCTTGACACCAGCGGTGTCAACGAACTTCTGCAAGCCTGGGTACAGCGGGAACGGATAGATGGTGGTGACCTTGGCGCCTTCGTAGATAACTTCGTCGATCTTGTCGCGGTCAACAGCCAAGCTGATGGCGCGGCGGACGCGAACGTCGTTGTACGGAGCGATCTGGGTGTTCATCCACAAGCTGTTTGGCCACCAGTCGAGGTACCCGTATGGTGGGTTGTTGCCGGTGTGGGTGGTCACCTTGGCGTTTTGCTTCAAGATGTTGCCGATGACCGATGAGCGCATGTCCAGGGTTGCGTCGTACTCGTTGTTGACAACTTTCTGAGCGACCACGTCCATGTTCTGACCGACCGTGCCACCGATGTTGGTGATCACGACACGCTTGACTTCAGGAGCGCCGATGCGGCCAGCCGCAACAGCCCACCAGTCTTCACGGACGTCCATGATCTTCTGGTTTTCGTCCCAGAGAACGACGTTGTACCCACCGGAGTGAGGCATGTCGTTGCCGCCTGGGAACTCATTCACGTCAGCCTGAGCCGACAGAATGTGTGCAGGAACGATCGGAATACCAGTGTCGAACTTCAACATCAGTACTTCGAAGGCGAAGCGAGGGGCTGGGATCTTGAAGGTCACAACGGCCGTCAGATCGTCCACTGCCTTGACTTCTTTGACGTACTGGTCGAACTGAGCATGGTAACCAAGCTTTTCGTTCTTCATCTGGCCTTCGAAGGTGAACACAACGTCCTTGGCGGTGACAGCAACGCCGTCGCTCCACTTGGCGTCTTTGTTCATCTTGATGGTCAACTCGGTGAAGTCTGGCTTGGTGTACTCCATGCTGTCTGCCAACCAAGGAACTTCCTTGTCAGCAAAGATGGCATAGTAGGACAATGGTTCCCACAACAGCGCGTTGCCGTTCTGGTGGGTGTAGCCTACGGTTGCCCATGGGTTCGTCACGCCTGGGTTGGCAATTGACCATGCCAAGTTCAGGGTGTCTTCGCGAGCAACTTCAGCCAAACCGTTTGCAGGTGCTGGTTCTTCAGCAGGTGCTTCTTCGGCTGGGGCTGCGGTTGGCTCTGCTGCAGGAGCTTCCTCAGCTGGTGCTGCGGTTGGCTCTGCTGCTGGGGCTGCGGCGCCACCACATGCAACGACCAAGAAGGCCATTACGAGCAGTGAAGCCAGGGCTTTGAAGCGGAACTTCATTCTCTGTCTCCTTCGACAATCATCTACGTCGCTCTCTCTCGCTCAACCCCCCATCTGCGGTGTTCATGAAACATGAGAACCTGATGGTGCATTGAGAAAGAGATGATTTGACAAATGTATTGTAACGCCTCATCACATCAGTTGTCAATTGTCAGAATGATGCGTTCATACGCGTCGGATTTGCCTCGTTTACAGCATCTCCAAGACCAAACGCCACAACTCATTGCATGAGTTGTGGCGTATATTCCCATCGTGTAGTTCAGAGTGCGTCGGGATGGCGCAACAAACCGCGGGCGCTATACACCTCGGCTGCCTCGCGTACCAAGGCAGCACATATCGGTGCAGCATACTCCTGTTCGAGGCGATCCGCGAGGGCATCAAGCTCTGCACGGCGGGCGCGACCGGGGCGGAGCACGTTGTACATCTCGATAATCTCGCCACGTGGCACAGCGGTCAGTTCTGCTGCCCGAGCGAAGTTCTGCGCCAACGGCACATAGCCGGCAGCGCGGGCAATCTCCGCTTGCGCGAGCAAGGCACTCCGATGCACTTGCAAATCTTCGATACTGAGCGATCCGTCCAACGCAGCATCGATCGTAACATCACGGAGCGGGCGACCATTGGCAGCATGGAGTGTGTCGCCTTCGTTGTCATAGAGCGGGTAGGTGGGCATTGCTTAGACCTCTGGTTCCCAATCGAAGCGCAGTGCCTCGGGCGGCAAATCACGGATTTCTTCACTTTCACGCCGATGAAGCAATGCAGTTTTGACAATCAAGCGCAAGCGGGCCCAGTTATCAACCGACACCGGTACCGGCGTGGTCATTTTGCCTGCCGCATAGCGAGCCGCATTGCGCCCCATGGCTCGGTACGTATCGAGCGTCATACTCGGCGATTGCGAAAAAAGCTCGAGGTTGTTGAGACGCGCCAAATCGACCCGATGGATAATCGAGGTGCCGCGCGACTGAATCCCAATCGACACGCCCGAACCGCTCAACTTTGCACCCACATGGCCGATCTCGGCGCAGTCCGACGAGCGCCAGATCCGCACCACACGGCCAATCAAGCCTTCTTCGGCGATACCGGTGAGCACCGCTTTGAGGACCTCTTCGTGGTCGAGTCCACCGATGGTTTTGGTGATGATGCGCCCAAATGCAGGGCCAATGGCCACAACTACTTCGGTGCTACCGCCACGTTTGGCGTTGCCATATCCTGCCAGGCTTTCGATGGGTGACCCCAACCGGTCGACGATGAAGTCACGGGGGGATTTTGCTTGGTGGATATGCGCCATCTCGTGCCAGCGGGCACCCTCGACTCGGTAGCCGGTACCCGGCCCCGTGTAATCGTTGGGTTGATTGATGGCACTCTGCACCACAAAATCGCTCCCAAATATCGCTGCTGGCTGGAGGTAATCAGCGGCGATTCGTTGTCGCCCCATGGTCAGCAAATGCTCGGCGACATCGGCGAACCCGCGCCGTGCCAATGCGGCCACAACATCCACCATACTGCGGTCCCCCGCCAAGAATGCATCGGCAGCAACCAAATCCGGCACAATGTCGCGCACAGGCATGTCGTCACTACTATGGGCCTGCACTGCCGCCTCGACTTCGTCGTCTGCGATTGCTGGGAAGCCGAGTTCGGCATAGACCGCCTGGATTGCCTGCGCACCGCGGCGCCGGATCGCTTCGGCATCGGCCTCGGTAATCGAACGCGTCCCGCCATCGATTTGCATGTCACGCTGCAAGACCGCATAGTCGTCGAGGTCGTCTGCATCGAAATTGCCGCCACCGAACATATTATCCTTGCGGGGCACGGCACTATACCCTGAGAAGATAAAATCCGTCCCCGGTATGAACTGCAACATCAGTTTGGCCGAATTACGAATCGCCGAATGCGACGCCAGCGCATCATTGCCCGAGGCGACTTCGAGCCCGAGCATCGACGCCATCAAGTTCTCAGCCAACACCGCACGCACTCCACCCGGCAATGATTCGGGGAGGGCAATACACGAAATCGATCCATTTTGGACCCCTTGGCTCCCCGCACCACGGGTCACACACAGGCAGCGCGCCTCGAGATACAGCATCGAACGCTGTTCGGCGCTGCCCATCAATGCTTCGGACCCAGTCCCCGACGTGAAGCGCACTTTCACCCCGCGCGAGGCATATGCCGACGCGAGGAACGCCTTGGACCATGGCGAATCGTCACCGTCGACAAACGCCTGTTCGGTGCCATACACCGACAGCGTCTCGGCATACGTCGTCAGGCCCTTCATAGCGATGCGCAATCCCAGGGATTCTTCGACCGCACATTGGGTCATCACCCCGCCACGCCCAGTTTGTGCGCCGACGAGGATAGCAAGCGCGTTGAACGGTGCGGCACGGGCCACCCCGACCGTTGTCTCGAGCTCGGCGAATCCCCGCAACGCCGCTTCGGCGGCGTCGGCAGCTAACAAGGCCGGGTTTTCGCGGCGATTGGTGACATGTGCCTGATTTGCAGGGATGCGCCGGACCCGCATTTTGGCCAACCCATTCATCATTTCGAGCACGTTCATATGACGCATGATGTCGACCAGCTTGGCAGGTGTGCATCCTGTCGCCAGACGCAACACCACCGCCCGTGGAATATTGATGTCGGCCAGCATGTGTGCAATCGTCAACGAATCGAGAGCCATTGCCTCGGCTGCAACTGCCAGGTCTATCCCGTGGCGTGCAATAAACACATCAAGGGTGTCAAAATCTGCTTCGGAGCGACCGTCGAGTTCGACAACACGGCCATCGACGATGCGGATCGACGGTGCAGGGTCATACGGACTATCCGCTACCATCAGCCCCGCTTCGGGCCAGGATTCGACGAATGTTTCGCGATTGATATCACGTTCTTCGAGGACACGGAATCGCTTCAATCCAGCCATCAGTGTTCTCCATCCCGGCCGCCGTACATGAGACTAGATCACCCCTAGTCGCGGCGGCCCACTCGTTGCACGAATACACAGCGGTGCATGAATGACCGAAGTAATAGGCATCATGGCAGGCACACGCAAGCGGTTCATGATGACATTAACGGCCAACATGCCCATCGTGTGGGCATCAATTTGCACCGTCGTCAGAACGCTTTCTTCACTCGCACCACTCACGTCACCAAACCCCGTCACGGTCATCCGCTCAGGCACCGCGATGCCTTTTTCGTGCAAGACCTTGAGGACCCCTTGCGCAACGGTATCGTCGCGACAAATTATTGCAGTCATCGCTGGGTACCGCTCGAGCATGCGCTCTGTTGCTGCACGGATGCTTTCATCGGTGGTTGTGCACGGCTCGATGTAGTCTGCAGCAAAACCA
>CAIZHO010000072.1 GCA_903932805.1 uncultured Roseiflexaceae bacterium
CTTGCGTGAATACCAAGTTGCACCGATACCGCGGTTGAGCATCCTGCTGGGGCATATCGCCGCAACCGTGAGCAAGGCGTTTTTTCAGATTTTGATTGTGATCTGCGTGGGGTTGATTGCTGGGGTGCAATGGACATTTGGAGTCGTTGCTTTTGGGACAGCATTCGTCTATTTATTGGCGTTTGCTCTTGGTTTCTGTGGCTTATCTTTGGGCATTGCAATGCGCTCCAAGAGTATCATGGGCTACCACGGGATGCTCTTTCTCTTCAATCTCCCGTTATTGTTTGCGTCAAATGCGCTGTACCCATTGACCGATGCACCGGTGTGGATGCAATGGCTGGCGTATGCCAACCCGGCGACGTGGTACATCGACGCGACGCGGACCATCCTACAAGGAAGCACACCGTTGCTCCCGGTCTGGGTTTCTGGGGCGGCATTAGTCAGTTTTGCGGTGCTTTCGCTGTGGTTTGCGTTGCGCCGATTCCGTGCACTTACCACCACATAAGCGCAGTTTTTTGCAGAATTCGGGTACACTACCCACAGTCCTTCCTTGATAAGAAGAGCGGGAACCAGATGGCACGTAATACGATAGAAATCCGCGGTGCACGCGAACATAACCTCAAAGGGATAGATTTGACGATTCCACGGGATCAACTCGTAGTGTTGACCGGCGTCTCGGGCTCGGGGAAATCGTCGCTGGCATTCGACACGTTGTATGCGGAGGGGCAACGCCGGTATGTAGAATCCCTGTCCGCATATGCGCGGCAGTTCCTCGGCCAGCTCGAAAAGCCGAAAGTCGATTACATCGGTGGTTTGTCGCCCGCAATTGCGATTGAACAAAAAAGTGCATCGAAGAATCCGCGCTCGACGGTTGGTACCGTCACCGAAGTGTACGATTACCTCCGATTGTTGTACGGCCGAGTTGGCACGCAACACTGTCATGTGTGCGGTCAGCAAGTAGCATCACAAAGCCCAGAACAAATGGTTGACCGGATCCTGGGCCTGCCGACCGGGACACGGTACATGGTGCTAGCACCGTTGGTGTCACGTCGCAAAGGCGAGTACAAAGAAGTCTTTGCAGAGGCCCGTGCCGAGGGTTTCACCCGCGTGCGGGTCGATGGCGAACTGATGGAGCTGTCGACAGACATCAAGCTGAACAAAAAAGTCACACATACCATTGAAGTCGTCGTCGATCGGCTCGCGGTACCGGTCAACGATGACTCGGGGAGTGAAAAAGCCGGCAAAGGCAAAGCAGGTGCAGGCGCACAAAGCACCTGGGATGCCTACGAGACGCGCTTGACTGATGCAATCGAACTCGCTGTCAAAACCGGCGAGGGGAGCTGCGTCATTACCGTCGTCGACTACCCTGCCGATACCGCACCAGAGATTGCAACGGTCAAAGAATGGGTCATGAGCGAGGCAAACACGTGCACGACGTGTGGAATTTCGTTTAATGAGCTTACTCCGCAAATGTTTTCGTTCAATTCGCCGCAAGGGGCGTGTTCAGATTGCACCGGACTGGGCACCCGATTAGATGTCGATGTTGCCCTCCTTATCCCCAATACTGCGTTGTCGATTCACGACGGTGCATTGCCCTATTGGGGTGAATTGCGCAAAAAGAAGGATGGCTGGGGGTATCGTTCGTTGGCGGTGATTGCTGCACACTTCGGGATCGACCTCGA
>CAIZHO010000073.1 GCA_903932805.1 uncultured Roseiflexaceae bacterium
ACACGAATCGAGGTCGAGGCGTTGCTTCCAGGTCAAGTCGTTGATGGTGGCGACGCCCAACTGCGGCTCGTCCTTTTCGATTTCGGCCTCGAAATCGGCGATCGGTGCCAGCGCACCACGTGGTCGCGTGCGCTTGAAGAACGTATTGAGTGGCGTATAGATGAGGTGGCGCAACCCGGTGAATGGGATGGCCGCGATGAATGCAAACGACACCACGGTATGGGCCATCCACAACGTCAGATGCAAGCCCAGGCCGAAGCTACTGATGTTGCCCCAGCCGATTTCACGGAACAGCACCGCCAACCCGTAACCGACAAACGACTGCACAGCCCAGTCCTGCTCAAACACCACAACGCCGCGGATGGTCTGGTTGGCGATGCGCAAGCCTTCGATGACGTAGCCGCTGATCCCAACAAAAATCAACGACAGCAGCGCCTCGCGGTCGTAGCTCCGGTTGTGCAGCCGATCTGATTTGAAGCCATAGCGGCGCACGGCGGCCCAGATGAGCCCGGCCACAAACAGCAGTCCAACGGCGTCGAGAATGGTCTCGTAGTAGCGATAAAAATCACCGACCAAAATCCGGCCGGCGTCACTGCCCATCAAGGGGATCGTGAAATCTTCTTCGATGGCGATAATATCGGTACCGATGAACAAGCCGAGGAATCCAAAGAAAATCAGGGCGTGCATCATCCCTGGTTTGCGATCTTGCATGGTTTTTTGTTGACCGAGGGTCTCTGCCAACACCGTCGACACCCGACTGCCAATGACATCCAAGCGCGCATCGGGTTTGCCTTTGCGCCAGGTATTGGCGTCGCGTACGATGCCGTAGAACAACACCAACATGGCTGCCGTTGCGGTGATGTACACCGTAAAGCTGCCGAGGTGCTCGCCGACGTTCCAATAAATCTGACGAATGGCTTCGGTCATGGGTGATGCTCCATTGCATAGTGAGGCGTTATTCAATCGTAGCACGACGCGCCAAGCAGCGTCAATGCAGAGCGCGGGGGCACCTTTTCAGTTGAGCGATTTTCTTCTACACTAGCAGTGTTCACAAAGTGGTAACCAAAGGATTGCAATGATGCGCTACGACAACAAAATCACCATCGTCACCGGTGGCAGCAAGGGGATCGGCGAGGGCTGTGTACGCGTGTTTGCCGACGCCGGCGCGACAGTCATCTTTTGTGCACGCAACGTCAGCGAAGGCAAAGCGCTCGAGGCAGAGCTCAACGCCAAGCGCGCCGGCAGCGTGCAGTTCATCCAGTGCGACGTCTCCAAAACCGACGACATCGAGCGGATGATCAACGCCGTGGTGGCCAAGTACGGCCGCATCGACTGCCTGATTAACAACGCCGGCTGGCACCCACCCACCCGCACCATCGACCAGTTTTCGGTGCAGGACTTCCGCGATTTGCTCGAGCTCAATCTGGTCAGCATTTTTGCTGCCTGCAAATACGCACTGCCCCACATGCGCCCCGTGCAGGGCAACATCATCAACATGTCGAGCCTCGTGGGCACCATTGCGCAGCCCTACGCCACCACCTATGTGGCCACCAAGGGCGCCATCACATCGT
>CAIZHO010000074.1 GCA_903932805.1 uncultured Roseiflexaceae bacterium
CGCTCGGTCTATTGATGTATTATGGTGTTCCGCGAGTGACACGACCCGACATCGTTTTTGCGTGTATTGCCGGCCAGCTTGGTGCAGTCCTGTTGGGGCTGTGTGCTTGGCGCAATCGCGCGCATCTGTCAGACAACGTACGTGCAGTGGTGTCTGCGTTTGTCTTGACCGCGTTCATGTTCTCGTCGCCCCTGTTGAGCATAGAAATAGCGCTTCGCTTGACTGCGTTGTCGTTTGTTCCACTCCTCCTTGCCGCGATAGTGTTATGGCTCCGCACCACAGACATCGCAACACAAGCTGTGGTCTGTGTACTGCTATTGAGCACACTGGTGGTTTCGGCGGTGATCTACCCACGCGGTGCAACGCCGCCGGTGTTGCGACAATCCGAATGGCAAGACTTTCAAGTGATGGTGAATACCGTCACCATAGAACAGCCTGCTCTCGTTGTCGCGCCGCACGGCATTAATTTCTTGGTGGCATGGTATCTGAACACACACGTCGCAGGCGAAGACGTTGCGGTTATTGATTCAACGCAGCAATATCGCGCACACTATGTGCTCGCGATACGAGGGTCCTCCGCGAAAACAGCACAGACAAATCCGCGAGGGAGTATCGTCTACGAAAACGATACGTTTACGTTGTCACGCACAAAATAGGCAGCGAGCGCCCCTGTTATGTGCTGCAAAGAGACCGACCGCATATTGACACCCGGCGACATCATCCAAATCAAGCCGACGCCCAATGTGCGCCACTCCCTCACACGCGCTATGCGACTCATCTGGGAGTAGCACGCCAGCGACGCGGATTGTCGCATCGGCGAACAACGCAATAGTCATCCAAGATACTGCCCTGGCGAGCATCAAACTCGGCGTTGCTGCCACCGGCCCGGACCACATCTATCGCGACGGCGCCGAGTCGGTATGCCTACGTGACACCCTTCCAAACAACACAATGTACGCGGTGAGCTGCTTCTGAAGGTCAACGGCCAACACTCCTCAGCATCGTCAGAGAGGATGGGGCGTTGATGTCGGCTTGCCGATTTTACTATCCGAGCGCGCTAAGAGATCTGGGAAGTCCGAGACGATTTCGATTACCACGGACGGGTATGAACGCTCAATGAACGTGCCGCGGGAGTTATGTGTGTCGGACGCACTGTTTCCAGCGTTGGCAGAAAGCATCAGTGTAGTGCTGCACTCGTTTTTATGTTATTTTTTCCCAAATCTCTCATATCATACGTCTCATACGACGCAAATTCCGCGGTTATGAATACATCGCAACTCGGTTTAAAATCACCATTCACCGCTGCGACCGGTGAAATCATACAATCCATGTGATCGGTGATTTTTCTTCTCAATAGTGACAATCGTTTCAATATTCTTGATTGCACTGTGCAGTATCGCTTCATTCAGTAATTGCTGTTGCAGGTATTTTGAAGGAATGTTGGTTGTTTTTTGATTATTCGTTGACAATCAGGGCGAATCTGCTATATTCATTACAACTTTTCAATGCAATCACATACGTTAATTTATAAATAATTTCATACAAGATTCGGAGGCTCCATGGTTGCGCGTCGTTGGTTTTGGTCATGTATCCTCCTTGTGGTATTTGCTGTGCTGGCACGGGTGTCACCTGCGTTTGTGGCTCCACGCGGGACAACAGTACCACGGACCTCTACCCGCACATCAACCCCCTCGGTTACGCTGACTCGTTCAGCCACTGCGACGCGCACGCCAATCTCGCTGACCAACATGGATTTTCTGGCCACAGGCACGGGTTTCACACTCAGTACACAACACAACGGTAGTCTGATCGGGTGGGGTGATGCCAATTCGGATTGGAAAAATCTCAGTATCCTGCCGACTGATCTGACTGACATAAAAGCCGTGTCTGCGATGGCGAATAAATTTATCGTGTTACGTGCAGATGGCACGGTGGCGGCATGGAGCATCAATCAACAGCTCCAAACCATTACAGCATTATCGGTTCCTGCAGGACTTTCTGATGTCAAAGCGGTGTCAATGGGCGGGGCACACTTTCTTGCGCTCACGACCGATGGCACAGTCGTCGGCTGGACATGGCTTCCTCCCGATGATTCCGTTAATTACGGTCAGGCAATACCTCCGGACGGATTAACCGATGTTATTGCTATTTCGGCTGGTATGTTTCATTCACTGGCACTCAAAAGCGACGGTACCGTGGTTGGTTGGGGAAACGGAAATGAAGACGGGAGTGACGCTAATTATCCGCGCCTATTGCCACCCGTTAACATTACCAATGTGGCTGCTCTCTCAGCTGGGTGCGATTACTCTCTGATCCTCAAAAAAGATGGTACTGTCGAAAGCTATGGCAGCAACGCCTATGGTCAGGCGACTCCACCGGTAGGGCTGAGTGGCGTAATTGCACTTGAGGCAGGCTGTGGGTATGGCATCGCACTGAAAAACGACGGCACCGTTGTGGAGTGGGGCAACTGGTATGGCACGAGCAACATCCCGGTGGGCTTATCGAATGTAGTAGCCATATCTGCAGGTGACTTGCACATCGTCGCCCGCAAAGATAACGGCGAGTTAGTAAGCTGGGGGTCGTATCAAATTCCATTAGGTGGCTATAACGTACAACATTCACCCACCCGCACCATCACCGTCACCTCTATGAGCACACGAACCAACACCAACACCCGTACACCCACCCGCACCAGTACCCGTACAGCCTCCGCTACATCCACCCGCACCAAGACTGCTCCCCGCTCCAAGACCGCGACCCGCACCAGTACCCGTACAGCCTCCGCTACACCCACCCGCACCAA
>CAIZHO010000075.1 GCA_903932805.1 uncultured Roseiflexaceae bacterium
ATGACGCATCAGATTGCGAAATCCGTCCTTGCCGACGAATCCCTCACCAATGTGCGTATGCCGATCTGCCTTCGACCCCAAATCCTTCTGGGCATCATTAGCATGGATGATTTTGAGGCGTTGCAATCCAATACTTGCATCAAAATCGGCCAACATTGCAGCGCACGCCTCTGGCGTGCGGAACTCATACCCCGCCACCAGAATATGGCAGGTGTCGAGACAGACGCCGAGGCGTTCTGGGTATTTGCAGGCTGCAATAATCTGGGCAATCTCTTGGAAGGTCCTGCCCAACACCGTCCCCTGACCGGCAGTCGTCTCGAGCAACACCATCACATCAGGGTTCGTATCAGCCGCCAGAATCGCATCGAGCGCAGCAGCCACTCGCTCCAAGCCTGCCTCTACCCCCGACCCCACATGTGCGCCAGGGTGCGTCACCAAATAAGGGATCCCCAGTTGGCCGCACCGGTGAATCTCGTCAGCGAACGCTGCCCGCGACTTGGCCTGCAGTTCGTCATCGGGCGATGCCAAATTGATGAGGTACGAATCGTGGACGACGAGTGGGTTGATACCACTCGCTGCATGCGCAGCCCGGAACGCTCTGATTTCGTCACCGCCCAGCGGTTTTGACTTCCACTGTTGTTGGTTTTTGGAGAAAATCTGCATTGCGTCGCAGCCCGCTGCGGTGGCATTGGCAAAGGCCTTGTGCAGCCCGCCAGAGGTGGAAACGTGTGATCCGAACTTCATACTGGACTCCTCTGACGTACGCAGACGCTCTAGCGCTGCATGCGATGGTGATAATCGAGCACCCGCTGTAAGTCTGCGGGCAATGGACTCGTGAAGCGCATCAGCTCACCCGTCCGTGGGTGGTTGAATCCGAGCGCGTGTGCATGCAAAAACTGCCGCTCAAGCTTGATACCGCTCATCTGTGCACCATAGATCTGATCACCGATGATGGGGTGATACATGTGTTGGCAGTGCACCCGGATTTGATGCGTCCGGCCGGTTTCGAGCATCACTTTAAGTAACGAAAGTTGGCCGATCTTTTCGATGACTTCCCAATGGGTAATCGCCGAACGCCCACCAGCAATCACTGCCATCCGCAACCGATCACGTGGATGTCGTGCAATCGGCGCATCAATCGTGCCACTCACCGCTGACATACCACCCGACACCAATGCAATGTACTCTTTGTGCATCGTGTGGGCCTGTTGCTGCTCTTGCAAGCCATGGAGCGCAGCATCGTTGCGGGCAACGACAAGCAATCCACTGGTGTCGCGGTCAATGCGATGGACAATCCCAGGGCGCATCCCACCGCCGACGACCATATCGGGGAACGCATAGAGCAACGCATTGACCAATGTCCCCCGCGCATGCCCCGGGGCCGGGTGCACCACCATCCCCGCAGGTTTGTCGATGACCACAATATCTGCATCTGCATAGACAATGGTCAGAGGGATGTTTTCGGGCACGAGTGCGGTGTCTTCGGGCTCGGGGATCCGTACACTGATGCGATCCCCCATTTTGAGCGGCTCGGCTGCACGTGTCGCACTCTCGTTGCGCAAAATGGCGCCTTGCTCGATGAGCCGCTGCACGGTGCTCCGGGTGAGATCGTCAATCGAAGCAGCGATGTACTTATCGAGGCGTATCCCAACGGACTCTCGATCAACTACCAACAGAATCTGGTCGTCCTCAGGATTGGTCACGGGTCAACTCGACTTCATTACGTAACGACGCGATGGCAAGCGCTATCACACTCACAGTGATTGCGCTGTCGGCGACGTTGAAAATCCCGGGGAACCAGGTCACATGCACAAAATCCGTCACAAATCCCTGCCGTAGTCGGTCAATGATATTGCCAATTGCGCCACCGACGATCCCGCCAATGGCAAGCTTGGTCAACAACGTATGCTTCATTTGAAAGCGATACATATACAATGCAGCACCACTGATACAGATATTCATTATGGTAAAAAAGTGTGGGATACCCTGAAACAACCCAAATGCTACACCGGTGTTCTTGACATACGTGAGGCGTAACCACGGCTCGATGACGGGTATGCTCGTTCCTTCGATGGGCCCGAGGTTCGCATCAATCCATGTCTTGCTCACGCGATCGAGGACAATAATCACCACCATCACGATTGTGGGGATAGACCATATGCGGCGGATATCCGACATAACGCCTCCTAGGCTGATTCGACAGAACGGTACCCACCCACCGAACCGGGGCTGAATGTATCTGCAAAGGTTTGCAACAACGCATTGACCATCGCATATTCTTCTTGGATCACCCTGAGCATGTGATCATGACCGAGCCCCGTCAACA
>CAIZHO010000076.1 GCA_903932805.1 uncultured Roseiflexaceae bacterium
CTACCGCCTCATGGCTGGCATCAATGCCCCCAATCCCGATATGGGCATGCCAAAACTTCCCCCGCACCATCGAAGTACCCAGCTACAATGCATGATGCCGTTATGACGTATGTATGTTATACTCAAAAAAAGAAGGAGGGTACATATGCGTATTTTGAAGGTCATTGCATGGATTATCGTGCCGTACATCATGATATTTGTGGACTGGAAGGTGCTAACGCGCACCCATCGTATCATTGGCATCATCTATACAATTATGGTGCTCCTCTCAGCCGTATCGAATACGTCACGTCCGAGAGCAAGCGATGCAGTCACGAACGAGAATACTTCAGCTCAAACGCAACCCACGAGTGCCACTGCAGACAACGCAACCGATAAAGACATCGCAACGCCAGTAGCTGCTCCTGCGACAGTTGTACCGTCCACTGCTACGAGCATCCCGCCGACCGAAACAATGGCCCTCCCAACCGAAACAGCCATCCCAATCGAGCCTATTGTGCTGACAGGCAAAGGTGATTCGATCGAAGACTTCACGCGGTCATATGGTGCCGGGCTGTACATCATCGAGGGGAACGCGTGTGACCGATTCTTCGCGGTGACAAGCTTTGATAGTGCCGGCAATCAGATTGACTTGTTGGTAAACGAGACAAAACCATACTCGGGCATCCGACCGATGGATTTCGGTGATACGACGACCACACGGCTCGAGATCAAAGCCTCTTGTGCATGGAAGATTACCATCAATCCATTATCGACAATCCGCACCTTTACCGTTCCTGGCGACGTCTTTGGCACCGGTGATGACGTTGTTCTGTTGCAAGGTGGCACGCCAGACTTGGCGGATATCACTGGGAATGCATCGAGCCGCTACTTTGGCGTATTCTCATATGGCAAAAATGGCTATGACGTCCTTGTCAACACCACAGAGCCGTACCAGGGCAGCGTTATGCTGGACAGTGAGACGCTGATACTAGAAATCAAGTCCAACGACGTTTGGAATATCTCAGTCAAAACGCGCTAAACATGCGTGCCCCCTGCGTGTTGCGTGCAGTGGGCATTTTGTATGGTCAAGGTGTGTATCCGTCTTGATTGCCAGATTTTACAATCGGCAGACACTGTGTCACGGGGTGTGCATCCAATACATCGTGTACACGATTCTATGGTCCGTGCGTTTTACCCATAAGTGCAGAAAGTTCACGAACCATAAATGACTGTGACATTGGCACATGCTCATAGACCATCCCACCCACCCGTCATGACCTGTCCGCATGGAATCTGCGGGCGAAGTACCCCGGTTCCCGGCGCATGACGACCTCGCCCCACCCAATCCGTCATGACATGTCGCGTGGTTTTCTGTGGGCGAGGTGTGCCTCGTCCCTGCGGATACCAACACCGCGGGATCATGCTTTGAGCGGGGCTTATTGCAATAAGCCCCGCCCTACGTTCCTTTGGCGTGCAATATTCTTAACAACACATTCGTTCAATGGTACGATTGACGCATGTTACCCAAACCAATCAAAACACGAAAGACGCTACGCCCGTCCCATCTATCAACCAAGGTGGTAATCTGTATTCGTTGATCGTGCTGTGGTTTTGAAGCTACAACACCAGGAGTGACCATGACACTCAATGTACGTCACATACGAGAGACACTGGCAACCCTCGAAGTCGCGTTGCACGCGGTAGAACGCACAGCGAAAGACGATGCACTCTATGACGTCTTTCGCCTCGCAGTCATCAAGAGCTTCGAACTCACCATTGAACTCATTGCGAAACTCTTGCGCAAATCACTCCGTGCCTACGGCGGTGCCTCACGCAGCGTCGATACGCTCTCGTTCAATGAGACAATTCGTTTTGCTGGCCAGACCGGTATGCTCGATGTCGATGCCGTCGCCCGCTGGTTAATCTATCGAGCAAACCGGAACAGCACTGCACACGATTATGGCGAAGACTTCGTCACACAGACAGTGACGCTCCTGCCAGCCTACCTTCGTGATGCGCATGCACTCCTCGACAAAATTGAACATGGTGGTAATGATGCCCCTGCTGACGCTTGATTTCCCCTCCCAATACCTCCCTGCGTTGCTTGCTATGTGCCAACTCCATGTGCCACAGGCGACGGTGTGGGCCTACGGATCACGGGTTACGGGGACTCCGGGGCCGATGAGTGACCTCGATTTGGTTGTGCGACATCACATCGACCCACAGCACGTTGTCGCCGGAGTGCCGCTCCTTGCCCAAGCGCTTGCGGACAGTCTTATTC
>CAIZHO010000077.1 GCA_903932805.1 uncultured Roseiflexaceae bacterium
CGTGCAGTGGTTGTAACCTTTGACCCGCACCCCGATATTCTCATCCACCCCGACACCTACCGTGGGCTCTTATTGACTCCGCACGAACGGTACCAACGTATGGCTGCGTGCGGGATCGACGTTGTATTGACCATCGCGTTCGACGATGATGTGCGATCAATGACTGCGGCGGAGTTTATGTCACGCGTCTGTAGTGTTTTGCAGGTAAAAACCGTCTGGGTAGGGTGGGATTTTGCACTCGGACGCGGTCGTGATGGCACGTTCCAACGGCTAGCAGAAATCGGGACATCACTAGGCTACACCGCCGTCGAAATTCCACAAATAGGCGAGACAACTCCCCCAAGTGCTTCGTTCATCCGAAATGCACTCACACAGGGCGACATCGCTGTGGCAACCCAGGCATTAGGTCGCATGCACACCTATCACGGAGTGGTTGTCCACGGCGACAAGCGCGGACGTACTATCGGGTTCCCCACTGCGAACATCAGTATTGATGATCGCTTGCTGTTACCCAAATACGGCGTCTACGCGACGCGGGTGACCATTCGTGATGTGCTCTATCAATCCGTTACCAACATCGGCGTTCGTCCAACATTTGGTGGTGAACAGCCACGTATTGAAGCCCATTTGCTCGATGTCACCGTCGATGTCTATGATGCGCATGCACAGGTCGAGTTGGTTGCGTTTATCCGCGGCGAACAACGTTTCGCTGGTCTCGATGCGCTCAAAGCACAAATCTCACTCGATGCAGAGCATGCGCGTGCGCTCCTTGCTCAGCCGCCCCAATAACCACCTGTTTCGTCTTGCAACGGAACGAGCACAATGTTCGTCTTGTACCTGTGTGTACGCCCCATGATTATGTGAAAGAGCGTTGCAATGACCACAAATCAGTTTGATGTTCCAGATCCGATTGTCTCAACCACAGGCAAAGGCACCGGCGGGATGGAATACAAAATCGTTGGTTCGACCATGCAAGCAGTCATCTGCGAAATCGATGCCGGCGAATCGATTGTCTCGCAAAGTGGTGGTATGGCCTGGATGAGCGGCAATGTCACCATGTCGACGAACATGAGTGGCGGCCTCGGAGGGCTGTTCAAACGCGCCATTAGTGGCGAATCCCTCTTTGTCGTCGAGTACGGCGTTCAATCGGGTCGCGGACTGATTTCGTTTGCTTCTGACTTCCCTGGCAAAATCATCCCGGTACACCTTGCAGCGGGACAGCAACTCATTGTCCAAAAGCAGTCGTTCATGTGTTCAGAGAAAAGTGTCACCTTCGACATTCATCTGCAACGCAAAATAGGCGCAGGGTTGTTTGGTGGCGAAGGCTTCATGATGCAAAAAATCACCGGTGCCGGTGTCGCTTTCGTGGCTTTCGATGGTGAAATCGTGGAATACACGCTCGAACCTGGCCAAATACTCAAAGTCGATACCGGACATGTCGCCATGATTGAACCGACAGTGTCCATGGACATCGAAATGATGAAGGGCTTCTCGAATATACTCTTCGGCGGTGAAGGGTTATTCTTGACCACGTTGAAGGGTCCTGGCAAGGTCTGGTTGCAAACGATGCCAATGATGTCGTTGGCAAAGTCTATCGCACC
>CAIZHO010000078.1 GCA_903932805.1 uncultured Roseiflexaceae bacterium
GCTGGCGTAGTCGAGGTGTTCAGCGAGGTCTGGGTGATGTGACTGGTGTGCCTGACGGGCGGCCCCAAGCTGGACGATGATACCGGTCAATCCTTGGGCCAGGGTGTCGTGGATTTCACGTGCCAAGCGTGTACGCTCGGCCAACATGGCTTTGTCGCGCTCACCTGCTAGCAGGGTGGTCGTCTGTTGGTCGACCCGTGCTTCGAGTTCCGATTTGAGCTCTTGGAGGGCGGCTGCATGGGCTGCACTCTGCCGCAGCGATGTGTGCAACGAACTCGCCAGCAACGCCATGATAAAGGCGACGGCGGTGTAGATACCCACCCAGAACCCGACAGCGGTGTAGGTCATGGTGCGGATTTGATCGACATCGGTAATGAGTTGGCGATTGAGCACGTCATAGAATGCGATATCCGGGCGCTGGAGCTCGAACCAGGCTGCAATGCCGACAATGAGGCTCGAGAGAGCGGTTAAGAGAATCGTGATGCGTCGATGAAACAGCAGACTGGCTGCACCGATGGGCAAAATCAACAGGGCAGGGAAGTTGGTGTGTGCCCCAAAACGTACGACGATGCCGGTAATAGAGACGGTCCAAAAAATCAGTAACAGAAATGCAGATACATTTGCCTTGCCCATGCGTATTAACGCATAGGTGATGATGAATATTGCCAACACGGGTACCGCAGGGAGAAACCAACCTGCAGAGCCGGCAAAACGTCCAGGTGCCGGCGGGACGATGGTGCCGTAGACCATGCGGAGCACCAGCATGGTCAGAAAACTGACCGAAGCGGGCAGTGCCATGATAAAAATGACCCGCCAAATGAGGGGATGGCGTTCGAACCACCGCGCTGATTTGATGGATTCGAGGGAAAGAAGTATGTCCATGGTCCAATTATAGAGGTCACGGGGCGTGGAGAATCACCCATTCGAGTGATTCGAGCGCATCAAACGTATGAGGAAGTCCTCATACGTACTGCGTATAGTAGGTAGAGACACAAAAAAAGAGGAGTTTGTATGACAACCACATCATCCCGTTTGGGATTTTTGCGCAAACCATGGGTTATCGGCACCATTATTGTGGTGTTGCTCGGCGCGGGGTATGGGATCTATCAGAGTCGGTCGAATGCTGCTGCCACCACAAAGACGAACACGATTGCGGTCGTGAAGGGTAATTTGGTGACCACGATTTCGGGCAGCAGCAATATTGCAGCCAAGAGTTCGGTCAGTCTGGTGTTCCAGAGTAGCGGCGTCATCAAAGATGTGCTCGTGACCGAGGGCGAAAAAGTCGCCAAAGGACAAGTCCTGGCAACGCTTGACGGTCGCGATTTGCAGTATTCGCTCGATAGTGCAAAGGCTGCGTTGGACAGCGCCAAGGCAAAACTCGACCAGCTGACAAGTGGGGCTGGCCGCACCAGTGAGTTGACGTCGGCGCAGGCTGCGGTGACCAGTGCAGAAGCACAATTGACCAGCGCACAAGAACGGCTGGACGCATTGCGATCACCTTCCTCCGACAAAGTATCGACTCAACGGTTGAAAGTCGAGCAGGCACGGACGAATCTGCAAACCACCCGTGACAGTGGCTCGGCGACCAAAAGCAAAGCCGAAATCGATTTGACCAAGGCGAGCGAGAGTTTGATCCAGGCACAGTCGAAGTTCAATGTCGCACGCTATAACTGGGACTATGTGCTGAAAAACGACAAAGATCCCAATGGCGCCCGCGGGACAATCAGCGATGTCTCCAAAAACAATTACCGCGATGCATTTATTGTTGCCGAGTCGAACCTGCACACCGCAGAACAAAACGTTACCGCAGCGCAAGTGACGCTGGATAACGCCAAAGCTGCTGAAGTGGCAAATGTGAGCCAGGCGGAAGCGACTCTCAAGGACGCTGAATTGCAGCTGACCACCTTGCAGAATCCGACGGCGAGTGATGTTGCGGCAGCCGAGGCAACGGTCGAACAGAACAAAGCATCACTCGAACAGGCCCGAACCAACCTCGACAAAATCGTCGCACCAGGGACACAAACCGACATTTTGATGCAACAGGCTGCCGTTACACAGGCAGAGGCAAGCTATAACCAAGCGCTTTTGAAGGTCGAAAACGGCAAAATCATCGCACCTTATGACGGCTTCATCAGTGCGGTCAACGCAGTTGCTGGCCAACTGTCGACCGGTACGTCGATCGGCATCATTGACCGGACTCCGTTGCACATCGACTTGAAGTTGGGCGAGACGGATATCGTCAATGTGAAATTGAACCAGGAAGCGTCGATTTTGGTTGATGCGATTTCGGATTGGAAGAGTGTTGGGACGGTGACGAGCATCGCACCTGCTGCCCAGAGCAGTAGTGGTGTGGTGACATACAACGCTCGCGTCGACTTCACCGACGATGACCCACGTGTGCTGATTGGTATGACTGCAACGGTCGAAATGGTTACTGCCAAACGCGATAACGTATTGTTGATCCCCAACTCGGCCATCTTGCCCAAGGGGACCGGCCGCGTTGTTCAAGTCTACATCGAGGATGGCAGCACCAAAGAAATCGATATCACGATCGGACTGAGCGACGGCGTACAGACCGAAGTGTTGACGGGGTTGACCGAAGGCCAGTTGATCGTGTCGAC
>CAIZHO010000079.1 GCA_903932805.1 uncultured Roseiflexaceae bacterium
ACGAGTTGTTCAGAGCTCTTCCAAAGCACAAAACATCAATACAGCTATCTCGTACGCCACTGGGACGTTCATCGGTGTATTTGATGCAGACCATCGCCCAGAACCAACCAATTTTACGCGTGCATGGGACTGGCTTGATTGTGGATACGATATCGTACAGGGGCGCTGTGTCGTTCGTAATGGTGCAAATTCATGGATTGCACGACTTGTCGCAGTCGAATTCGAATTGATGTATGGAATTTCACATCCTGGCCGTGAACGCTTGCATCAGTTCGGTATTTTTGGGGGATCAAACGGCTATTGGCGCACCGATGTCCTGCGAGCCATGCGCATGCGCAATACGATGCTTACGGAAGATATCGATTCTTCCGTTCGTGCCATTGAAGGAGGATATCGAATTGCATCAGATCCGTATCTCATTTCGAGCGAGGAAGCTCCTACAAGCCTGACATCGCTATGGAATCAGCGCATGCGTTGGGCACAAGGCTGGGACCAAGTCTCCGGACGTCATCTCATTAAGGCACTAGCATCACCTCGCATCACTGCCCGCCAAAAAATCGGATTCATACACCTATTGGGGTGGCGCGAAGTCTATCCGTGGATTTCGATGCAAATATTCCCACTGATAGGATATTGGTATTGGAGAGGAGATGACTTGTACTGGTTTACCCCATTGTTCGTTGTCACAACCGTTTTTACATTGAGCACCGCCCCGGGCGAAGCGATTCTTGCATATATCCGTGCAACTCCTGACATACGCGCAAATCGCTGGTGGTTTTTTGCATTCTTCCTCGCAACATTGCTCTGGTATGCAGAGTGGAAAAACTTCATCGTACGCGTTGCACGCATTAAAGAAATACTTCACGAAACCTCATGGAAGATCACTCCACGCGATACAAAATGAATCACAGGAAACAATCACCACAAAGTCCAGTGAATATGTTTGCCGTTGCGAGTATATATACCTTTCGGATTTCGTTTCGCACTCAGGTGCACCATGACAATTGATATGCGCATAAGCGACTCGGAGTACCGACACAGCCAGCAGAAAGAACGATGACGTCTGAAGCATCGTTGTTCGAACGTCAGACACATCTCACCCATTACCACCACAGTTGATCGAGACAAGTGGGGAGTCCGATCATCCTTATTGACCGCATGACGGTTGTAATGCTTTCTCCGAAAAAACCAGTATGTTATACTAATCAGAACATGCTGTTCGAGTGAGGTGCTTTTTATGTCCGGTCACTCCAAATGGGCTACGATTCGACGCTCAAAAGGTGTTCTCGACCAAAAACGCGGTCAGCTCTTTACCAAACTCGCCCGTGACCTCTCGATTGCGGCACGCGAGGGGGGCTCTGACGATACCGACGCCAACTTCCGCCTGCGCATCGCCGTCGATCGTGCACGCGCCGCCAATATGCCGATGGACAGTATCAAGCGCGCCATCGAACGCGGCATGGGCAAAGGTAACGAATCCCAGCTCGAAGAGCTCTACTACGAAGGCTACGCCCCGGGTGGCGTTGCCGTCATCATCGAAGCCGCTACCGATAACCGCAACCGCACCGCTTCCGAAGTCCGGGCTGCCTTTACCAAAATCGGCGGCAACTTGGGCGAATCCGGGTCGGTGAGTTATATGTTCGAACTCAAAGGCCTCGCCGTCGTCGATTTGAGCGCAAGCGGGGTCAGTGCCGACGACGCTACCCTCATTGCCATCGACGCGGGCGCAGACGATGTGGTCGACAATGGCGATACGCTCGACATATATACCGACTTCAAGCAACTCATCACCGTACGTACCAAGCTGATTGAGGCCAAATTGACGGTCACCAGCGTCGAAAAAACCATGCGTCCCAAGACCCTGATGCAGGCCGATGCGACCGAAGCACTCAAGGCGCTCAAACTCATCGACAAGTTGGACGATCTCGATGATGTCCAAAAGGTCTACAGCAACCTCGATATCACTGACGAGCTGGCTGAACAGTTCTCGAATTCGTAGTCGTGCGTACCATCGGCATCGATCCAGGCACGGCAATCATGGGGTGGGGCATCGTCGAACAACATGCCGGCGCAGTGTCACTCATCGCATGTGGTATATTTACCACTCCCAAACAGATGCCGCAGTCAGAACGTTTGGTCAGCCTGTACCACGATTTGGTGGCATGTATTGCAGAGTACCATCCCGATAGCGCCGGCGTCGAAGAACTCTTCTTCGCCAAAAACGTCAGCACCGCGTTGACCGTCGGCCAAGCACGTGGGGTCGCACTGCTCGCTCTGGGGCAAGCAGGAGTTGATATCCACGAGTACAAACCGATGTTCGTCAAACAGACCGTCTCCGGCTATGGCAAAGCCGACAAAGCACAGATGCAAGAAGTCGTCCGATTGACCCTGCGCATGCAGACCATCATCAAACCCGACGATGCGGCCGATGCCGTCGCCATTGCATTGTGTCACCTCTATAACGCACCGATGCTGCAGCGTATCAAAGACGCACGCACGACATAAAAGGAGTCACTCCCATGAAGCTATTAGTATTTGTCACTGAGGATGCGGTCGCTGATGCAGCGGTCGACGCCCTGGTCGAACAAGGCTTTCGCGTGACTCGGCTTGCTTCG
>CAIZHO010000080.1 GCA_903932805.1 uncultured Roseiflexaceae bacterium
GTGGATCGAGATGAGCGGTACCACCATGAAAAAGCCGCCCCACATCATGAACGAATTGACAATCATGACAATCATGCCATGGCGTCGTTGCGTGGCAGTCAATTCATTCGGTTGCTTCATGGCCATTGGAGGGCTCCTTCGGGTCGATGGGTCCGATACAGACGATTGCTGTGTGGGCACCAGCGACGCGCGTCAATACTACCACCATTGGCACACCATGTGGTTGCGACAGCCGTTTCGCGAGCGCATCGGTGTCTATTGGCGAGCCACGCTTTTTGATGGTGACTGCACCTGCGCCATGGGCACGCAGGATGTCGCGCAGGTGGCGTTCGCTGAATGGGATGGTCGTGACAACCCGCCAGCACCGTGCAAATGGGGTGAACAGCGCATCGGGGTGGGTCAAATACGCAATGTGAGGGTCGAGCATCGTCGCCCCGATGCGTGCGGCGAGGTGTTGGACCAAGCCGGCGCGGATGACCGCTGAATCGGGCTCGTAGAAAAACGCTGCGGGTGCGGTGCAGGCAATCTGTGCCGGGGTGTGGGTGTCGTCGAGTAGGTGCGTGCCGTGGTCATCGAGGACAGTGGCGCGATGGTGCCAGGGCAGGTCTGCGTCGAGCCAAACGACGGTCTCACGTAGGTCGCCGTCGAGTGACACGCACTCGATGGCATAGGGTGCGGCAAACGGGAGCTGGCGGTAGTCGATCCCCGGCGCGCATTTGATGGCAATGCGCCTGCCCGGGCGGCGCCATACATTGGCACTGGTCAATGGGGGGAGGTACGCGTCGTGATCGTAGATGCGGCCACTGCTGGCGCGCCGCCCGGGATCAAAAAAGACTGCATCGACGTCATTCGGCAATGCCCAGGTGAGGGCATCGGCGCAGATGCAGGTGACACGGTGGGTCAGTCCACGCGCGTGCAGATTGGCGTCGGCCATGGCAATGCGACCAGGGTCGCTGTCGAGCGCAATGCACGGTGCGACCGTCGCCAATGCCAGCAGATCGCCGCCGCACCCGCAGCAGATATCGGCGATGTGCGTCGCCCCGGCGAACATGTCTGCCCGGTGGCTGCTGACGCGGTGGTGGCTGGCTTGTTCGAGGGCTGTTTTGGTGAAAAAGAGCGCGTCACCGTCGGGGAACTTGCGGGTTGCGTGGGCGCGCACCCAGGCGAGCTCGTAGGCAGCAGCGGCGTGTTCGGCCGACACCACCTGACGGAGCTGTGACAGAGAGCGCAGGTGCGCAGTGACGTCGACCCCGGCAACGAGATCCTGCGCGGTGCGTGTCTGCAACCAAGCGACAACGGCCGGGTTCATGCGCGCCGTGCCTGGGGGATGAGCGACCGCCACGTGCCACCGGCAATCAAAATGCCCACAATGATGACTACCAGGCCGGCGATGGCGTTGGGGGCAATGGGTTCGGACAGAATTGCTGCGCCATAGACGACCCCGAACGGTGCAACGAGGTAGGACACCATCGATACTTTGGTCGCCCCGACTGCGTCCATCAGGCGGTAGTAGAGGATGTAGGCAATGGCCGTACAAAAGACCGCCAAAATAACAAGTGCGATGAGTGATGACGGCGCAGGCATCACGGTTGGGATGCCGTTCCAGATGAGTGCAATGGGGATGAGCAGGGACGTACTGGCTATCATCTGACCGGTGGACGGAATGATGGGTTGCATCCCGCTGAAGGCACGGCGCCCGTATAAGGCCGAAAGGGCATAACAGACCGCCGCACCGAGCACACACAGTTCACCCCAGATGTTGCCGCTCTGTGCGCCTTCGATGCCGATGGCAATCATGACACCGGCGAATCCCATGATGAGGCCGATGACACGCTCGGCATTGATGCGTTCGTCGTTGCGGGTAATCAGATTGATAATGGCCGCAAAGAGTGGCGTGGTTGCACCGAGGATGGCTGTCGTGCTACTCGGAATGAGGCGTTGCCCCCAACCGATGAGCAAAAACGGGACGACCAGACCGAGCATGCCGACAAAGTAAAAGTCTTTCCATATTTTGCTGCCGCCTGGGAGGCTGATGCCCGACACACGCATAACCCCATAGAGGATCAGCGCGGTGATGGCGATACGGACCGCGACGAGGGTGGCGGGTTCGATATCGGTGACGGCGATTTTGATAAGCATGAAGGCAGCGCCCCAAATGGCACCCAAGAGGACGAGCAAACCCGTTTGGCGCGCGGTCATAAGAGCCTCGGTAAAAAGAATTGCTTTATAATAGCACGTCCACCTGACTGTTTTCTGTCCGTTGATATGGCACATCTGTGCGCTAGCGACTGTCAATGCAATCGATTCGGAATGTTCCTCGGGCCGCCTGGTTTGTGCTGCTGCATGCGGTATTGTTTGGGTTGGGGATAAGTTTTTTTGATGTGTTGTTCAATTTTTATCTGGTCAGTCGTGGCTTTGGGAGTGAGCTGGCTGGGATATTGGCGACGACGATGCGTGTAGCGGGATTGATTGTCGGGGTCCCAGCGGGGATCTTGATTGATCGCTACGGGTCACGGCGAGCGTTGGCAATCGCCATGCTGTTTTTTGCTGGGACGTTGACGTGGCAGCTGTATGCACCGTCGGTGTTCTGGATTATTGTGACGCAGTTCCTCAATGGATGTTGTGCTGCATTGGCGATGACGGCCATCATGCCGCTGTTGACCGCGACGACCGACGACGAATCGCAGCGGGGGTTCATTTTTGGGCTCAACGAAGCATCGATTAGCATTGGGCTGATAGGCGGTATTATCGCCGGGTGGATGCCGAGTGTGTTGGCACCCATGATGCAGGTCGATGCACAGTCGATGCCTGCGTATCGATCGGCGATGCTCATCGGAGTAGGGCTCTTTTATCTGTCGATCCTGCCCATTTTGTTTGTGCGGGTGACCGAACACCACGAGGAGCATGCGCGGGATGCCGAGGCGAACGCCGGGACTCCCCAATTGCGGCGGCATTTTTTGCTCTATGGTGTGCCCAATTTGCTGATGGGATTGGGCGGCGGTGCGATTATCCCGTTCCAGAGTCTGTTGTTGCGCAACCAGTTTGGATTACCGGACCAGCGTGTGGGTGTGGTCATTTCGTTTGCCGAGCTGGCGATTGGTTGCGGTGCGCTTGTGTCGGGTCACTTCTTGGTCAAACGGCGCTTGCGGTTTTGGGTCGCCGCCCTGCGCGCGCTGGCGGGGCCAGGCGTTTTGCTGATTTTGGCACCGTGGCAGGCGCTGGCGATTGTTGGGTACCTATGGCGGGCTTTTTCGCTGGGTATGGCGGTGACGCTCAGTGATTTGCAGATTATGCGCTTTGTGAAGCCCAAACAACGCGGTGTTGCAATGAGCATGATTACGATTATGTGGTCGGCTGGCTGGGGTTCGGCGTCGCTCCTGAGCGGCTTTGTGCAGCCAGTCTACGGCTTTGCCCCGCTGGTCTGGTTCGCCGGTACGGCCTACCTCTGCGCAGGGATTGCAGCATGGCAGATATTTAACGATGAATGATGAATGATGAA
>CAIZHO010000081.1 GCA_903932805.1 uncultured Roseiflexaceae bacterium
CGACAAATAGTGCACGACGATGCGCGGCGGAGTGAGCACGGTAGATGAGCGAACCACGCGCACAGCGACAATGGATGCGGCAACGACGCCTGCTGAGGCGCACGTTGCCGCATCTCGTCACATTGGTCGTCACGCTGGCAGTGAGCTGGCTCTGGTTTGGGCGGGCACCACAATCGGCGTTGACCGAGTATGTGGCCCGCCGGGCCACTGCCACCGCCACACAAGCCCGCCCGATTGGCACTCCAACGCCCGTGGTGGTCGTGCCAGCCGACATCACCCGGCAGGAGTTGCTGGACGTGACGGCACAGACCAATGCATTGTGGAGCGCAGTGTATGTGTCGCGTGCACAGTTGCACGCGGCAGACCTGGCGTCGGCCGTCGAGCTCAATGACGTGGTGCGGGCCCAACAGGTGTTGTTGTCACTCGACGATGCATTGGCGATGGCGGCCGAGGTAGCCCCGACCGAGTATCGTGACCCGATTGCGCAATTGCGGATTGAGGTGATTGGGATTCGGCAGGATTTCCCCATCCGGCCTGACGGCATCGGCGCGCGGGTGCAACGCATCCGGCAGGCGTTGGTGCCCCTGATCGGGGCACCGGTCCCGACCCGTTAGCGCCAGGTGATGGTGTGCAAGTTGCGCAGGCGTTCGCCGGCAGCGCGCATGGTTTCGTCTTTTTTGGCGAAGCAAAAGCGTGCCAGCTGCGGTGCATCGGGGGCGACATAAAACGCCGTAATGGGGATGGCCGCAACACCGAGTTCGCTCACCAGACGGCGGCAAAAGACGCGCACATCGCTCACGCCCAGCGGTGCGACATCAATGCTGATGAAGTACGAGCCGGCGGCATCGATGAGGGGCAACCCGGTCTGAGTGAGGATGTCCCGCAGGATGACCCGGCGCGCGCTATACTCGTGGACCAGCTGGGTATAGTAGCCGTTGCTTTCGGCCTGCATCAGGGCAACCGCCGAGGCGTACTGCATGGGAGTCGAGGTCGCAAAGGTGACCCACTGGTGGCTGGCGCGCAGGGCACTGTTGAGGGCGGCGGGGGCAACTGCCCAGCCGATCTTCCAGCCGGTCACGCTGAAGGTTTTGCCGATGCTGTTGAGGCTGATGGTGCGCTGCCACATGTCGGGCAGGCTGGCCAAGTGGATGTGCTGGTGGGCGTCGTAGACCAGCCGGTCGTAGACCTCGTCGACCACGGCCAGGATGTTGTGGGTTTTGCACAAATCGGCGATTTCGCTGAGCTCTGCCTGACTGAACACCTTGCCGGTGGGGTTATGGGGTGTGTTGAGGAGCAGCAGTTTGGGCTTTTGGGCGCAGGCGGCTGCGAGGACCTGCGGGTCGTAGTGCCAGACGGGGTTGGTCGCGGTCGGCGGGTGCAGCCGCACCGGGATGACGCGCCCGCCGGCCATGATGATGTCGGGCACATAGGCGTCGTAGGCGGGCTCGAAGATGACCACCGCGTCGCCCGGGTTGATGAACGACAGCATCACATCGCAGAGCAACTCAGTGGCGCCGCTGGCGACGCTGACCTCGGCCAGCGGATCGATGTCGATGCCGGTACGCGTGCGCCACATGGTGGCC
>CAIZHO010000082.1 GCA_903932805.1 uncultured Roseiflexaceae bacterium
CTCTGATCTCTGATCTCTGATCTCTGATCTCTGATCTCTGATCTCTGATCTCTGATCTCTGATCTCTGATCTCTGATCTCTTCCCCTACGCCTTCGTCATCAGCATCGCCAAAAGCGCAGTACGTGGCACGATACTATCGACCAGGATGTACTCACCAGGGCTATGGTCGTTCCCGCCGACTGGTCCCAGGCCGTCGAGCACGGGCAATCCCAGCTCGGCGAAGTAGTTGGCGTACGACATCCCGCCGGTGTGGGCATCGTTGATGCTGAATCCCAATTGCTCAGCACATTCTTTGGCTACGGTCGCCAACCGCGCAATCTGCGGCGTGCACGCCATGGCAGGCGTACTGATGCCCCCGCTGACGACGGTCGACGTGCCAGCCACTGTCGTGCGCGCGCCGATGGCCAAGATGGCGTCGGTCACTGCCTGCCGGTCCGCCGGGTCGGTGATGCGCACGTCGATTTTGGCCTGTGCCTGATCGGGCACGCTGTTCGACACGGTGCCACCGTTGACGACCCCCACATTGAGTGTCGCACCGGGTCGCATGCCGTTGAGGGCATGCAGTGCGATGCTGTGATGGGCAAGTTCGACGATGGCGTTGGCGCCTTTGTGTGGCTCGACGCCGGCGTGGGCAGCCTTGCCGGTGACGGTGAACCAGAAGTTGCCGCCGCCCTTGCGGGCCGACACGATGTCGCCGTTTTCACGGCCGGCCTCGAGCACCAACGCGAGATCATGGTGCGCAGCCAAATCGGCAAAGCACTGCCGCGAGACGCGCATGTCGGTCTCTTCGTCGCCGCCGCAGATCAGCGTTATCGCTGCGAACGTGTCGAGTGCACCGAGGTCCTGTAGCGCAGCCATGGCGTACAAACCCGACAACAGCCCGCTCTTGTTGTCGGCGCTGCCCGGGCCGTACAGGATGTTGCCGTCGATACGCACGGGGCGTTCGGCGGCGATGCCCACCGGGTACACCGTATCGAGGTGCGCTGCCAGGATGATGCGTGCCGTACCGGTGCCATGCAGGGTCAGCGCGATGGTGGTCCCGGCGCTTGCATCGGGCCACTGACGCACCTCCCAGTGCCGAGACGCCGCCCAGTCGAGTACCCACGCACCAGCCACATCAACGCCCACTTTGGACTCTGACGGGCATTCGATGCCGCATAATTCGGTCAATTCATGCAGGTACGCAGGCAGGCGTGGGGTCAGGTAGCGGACGAGTGTCTGAGCATCCATGTGTGCGTTCTCCATCTATGACGGTGTGCCGAGCCGGGCACATACAAGGGCGAGCAATGCAATAGTTGGGGCAATACCACGTTTGGGCCCGGGGCCAAAACCGCGCAGGGCAGGCAACCCACCGGCTATTGGTGCCACGTCTGTAGCGGGGGCGATGACGAGTGAATGCATCCCCAGCGCGGTGGCGCACGTACGCAGAACAACCGTCGCGGCGTCTGCATCTGATGCAGCGAACGCGCCATCGCGGTGGGCGCCCAGCACCAGCACATGCGTATGCCGGCCGCACAACTCATGCAGTGCCCGCGTACGTCCCGCCGCATCCCCTGCAGACAGGAGCGTGATGCAGCCGACGTCGCCCAATCCGCCACACTCCTCGAGGGCGGCCATCGCAGTCAACGCGGTCACGATCCCGGCAGCGGCCGCGTCATCAGCGGTGTGATGGTTGCCGACCAGCACGATGCGCGGGCCGCCTTTGCCGAGGATGGTGAATGCAATCGTATCGGCGGTACGCGGATCTTTCCAGCGCGTCAGTTCCCAGTTGCGTTGGCGCCCCCAGCGGGCAATCCACTCAGCGGTGCTATTGATGGTAGCCACGTCGCCAGCAGGGAGGGAACAGAAGTCATCGAGTTGCGTACGGAACGCGCCGCTTTGGTCTGCGCCGTACGCGAGCAATGTCTGCGGGAATTCAGGGGTCAAACCCCCATCGAGGGCTGCCAGCGCATCGTGCAAGCCCCATATCAGCTGCATGCGACGCAGATGCCAGGCCGGCCGCTTGGGGCCAG
>CAIZHO010000083.1 GCA_903932805.1 uncultured Roseiflexaceae bacterium
CGGCCTCGAACGTGACGGTGTACCGGTCGTCGGTGCGGTAGCAATCCCCCCGAGCAACGAACTCATCAGTGCTGCGACTGGTCAGGGCTGCTTGTGGAACGGCCGACGTGCGCGTGCCAGCAGCACCCGAGAGCTGTCGCAGGCTGTTATTTCGACGACTGATGTACAACACATGTACGAAAACAACAAAGGACCTGCATTCGACCGCTTGCGCAATCGTGCGCGTATGGTCCGTGGGTGGGGCGATGCATACGGGCATATGCTCGTCGCTACCGGTCGCATCGACGTGATGCTTGATGCACTGATGAGCCCCTGGGACTGCGGTGCGCTGGTGCCAATCCTGCAAGAATCCGGTGCGACATTCACCGATTGGAACGGTGTTACGACGATATACGGTGGCAATGCAGTCAGCACCAACGGATTTCTCTACGAGCAAGTCATGCAGACCATTCGCGGTGAGTAATCAGAAAGTGAGGACCCGATGCGTGTCGTAGCACTCATTTTGGCGGGTGGTGAAGGAGCACGATTGAGTGTGCTGTCCGAAAAACGGGCAAAACCATCAGTACCCTTTGCCGGCAAATTTCGCATCATCGACTTTCCTCTTTCCAATTGTGTGAACTCTGGCATTTTCGATGTCGCCGTGTTGACCCAATATCAGCCGCACTCACTCAATGGGCACATCGGCAATGGTCGCGCATGGGACCTCGATCGCAGCAACGGTGGCGTCCAACTGCTGCAACCATACCAAGGCCGCAACGAGCAAGGATGGTATCAAGGAACGTCTGACGCGGTTCTCCAAAACTTAAACTTTATCCGCGAACGCCGTGCAGATCTGGTAGTCATTTTGTCGGGTGATCATATCTACAAGATGGATTATGCTCCCATGATTGCGTTCCATCTCGAACAAAACGCCGATTTGACCGTGGGAGTCATGCACGTTGCCCTCGACGAAACCGATCGCTTTGGCATTATGACCGTCGATGACAGCATGCAAGTCGTAGAGTTCACCGAAAAGCCCAAGAAGCGCGACAAAGGCACCTTGGCCAGCATGGGCATCTACGTCTTTAACGCCGACGCCCTCATCAGTGCACTTACCACCCAAGACGACGGGGTCAACCGGACCGACTTTGGCAAAAACGTCATCCCATCGATGGTCGCCAACGACCGTGTCTTTGCATACCCCTTCGAAGGATACTGGGTCGACGTCGGCACCATCGACTCCTACTGGAAGACCAGCATGGAGATGATTGACCCCAATCATACATTGAACCTCTATGACCCCTCGTGGGTTATTCACACACGCTCCGAAGAGCGCCCGCCAGCGAAAATCGGTCCCCAAGCCGTCATCAGCCAAAGCATGATCTGCAATGGCTGTAGCATCCACGGCACCGTCGAGCGGTCGATTCTGTCGCCTGGCGTGTATGTCGCTCCCGGTGCCGTTGTACGCGACAGCGTCATCATGACCGATACCTGGATTGGACCCGGAGCCGTCGTCGACAAGTCCATCATCGACAAAAATGTCGTCGTGGGCGCGAACGCCGTTGTGGGGAGCGGGGACGACCTCGACACTCCCAATGTCCTGCAACCCGATAAGGTCAATACGGGTATCAATGTCATCGGCAAGGGCGCACGCATCCCCGCTGATTGTGTCATCGGCCGCAATGTCGTGGTCAACGCAGAACGTGTCGAGGAACAGTTCCCCACTGCACATATCGTCAGCGGCAGCACGATATAGCGAAAACTCCGCACGCCATGACATCCACGAGCCCGCGCAAGCCCCTCCACCCAGCAACTCATCGACGTTGCTGAACAGATGATTGCGACCAAGCAGACCAAATCCGGTGTGGTCGCGGATGTCTGTGTTGCAGTGTTCAGCACAGACGGCGACGTCTACACGGGCGAGTGTGTCGGCACGGATTCGAACGCCATCTACCCCGAACCCGTGATCGCCACGATGATCGGCGATAACCAAACCTGTATGGTACATACCGTCGTCGCCGTCTGGAAGGACGAGGACAGTGCAGGATATTTCATTCCGCCGTGTGGACATTGCCGCCAGTTCACGCAGACATGCACCCCGACAACACCACCCTACCCAGGTCACCTGAGCCACGATGTAGTCGTCTGGCTATCAGCACTCCTCCCGTATTACGATTGGTGGGCCAAACAAACCGACCTCACCTCAGTCTGACACTCCATCAGCACGGAAGGTCAGGAGCGACGATACGCGTTGTGCCAACCCGTGGTACCACCGCTGTGTCGCATATGACTGCGCAAAATCGCTTGCTGCCAGCGCAGGACCGGGGTCTTGACCGCCGGATTTCTCGAGCATGTACCAGCGATGTTCCATAATCCACCGGTACAAATCGGCTTCGGTCCGACCGGGAAAATGGTGGAGAATATTCTGCGATCGAATTACCGCAATCGTCGGCATATAGATGTTGTCATACCAATCCACCACTGCCTCTGCTGATTCGATAGGGCGTTGTTGTTCAATACCCATAAAGTAGCGTCGACCGTTTATATGGCGAATAAGTTCGAGGTAGCCGCCACTTTCGCTGAATTCTATGCGCTGATCAGGTCGTAACGTATGGAGTTGTGTCCACTCAAGAAAATCACTGTATTCTTCTTTGAGTGGGAGAGCATCAACGGTCAAATCACGCGTCATGGGGACATCGACGAGCAATTCGGTGACATTGGCATCGATGTCCCGCTGGCCGATGCGACGTGCCACAGAAATGCGATGATTGCCATCGCGCACAAAGTAGATGTCGCCGATTTTGTAGACGTCGATCGGCGGCAAATCAATGTACTGCAAAGCCGCTTTGTTGACATTCATCCAGCGTTCACGGGTGTGGTCCGTTTTGGGGAGGAAGTGACGGTCAAAATCGCCATACCTCCCTTCGCTACCGATTATATTGTCGAGCGGGATGGTCTGTAGACCAAGACTCCGTTGTCCGTGAATTTGTAATCGTTGACGCACTTCTTCGAAGGCTAGTAAATCATGCGGGGCATGGTACAGTGCATCAGTGAGAGCGGCTATCCATTCGCGGCGGCGGGCGTCTTCGAATTGTGTACGGGCAGCAGCATCCATAAACTGACGATCAGACATGTGTGCGTCCTGTAGGGGTAGACCGTTCGATCGTCATGTGGCGATATCCAGCGGTGTTGAGAATCATCGTTTGATTATAGTAAGTTTCGGTGGCAACACCATATGAGTAATTGCGGTGCACATGGCCGTGAATCCAGTATTTTGGACGAAACCATCGTTGAAATGTCACAAATGCATGCGATCCACGATGTGGTCGGTCTGCGGCATCGTGAATGCCAGCGAGTGGTGCATGCGAAAGCATCACATCTAGCCGTCGCCTGGTCAGTGCAGTGTGTAGTCGGACTCGGGTTGCAAGCCGTAGCATGCGTATGAGCATTTGTGCTTCGGTGTATTGCGGACCAACTTCGTTGTTGTATCGCAACGAGCCGCCTAATCCTGCGATCGTCAACCCATGGATGGTGATGATACGATCTTCTGCTGAGGTACAACCGCGCGGAGAGGTAATCAGCTCTCCACCGCCCGTCCATTCGTCTTTGTCATGATTCCCTGCGACATATACGCAGGGTGTATTCAGCATCGAGACGCAGTATTCGAGGTAATAATAGGGCAAATCACCACACGCCAAAACAAGGTCTACATCTGCAAATCGTTCTTTGATTTGCAAACTATAGACCACCGGCACGACCTCATCGCTGAGTGTCAATACGCGCATGGATACTCCACATACAAGTGCTGGGGTACGACGAGTATACCGTATTTTCGTAAAATCAGTACAACCTGCACCACAATGTCTGGTTACCCGTCGTCGTCGTCGTTACCTACCTCGATACACGGCAACTCAATGCGGAACGTGGTCCCTTCCCCAAGCTTTGATTGAACGTCCACCACCCCGTGATGTGCGTCGACGATATACTTGACGATGGCCAATCCCAAGCCTGCGCCCCCACCAACGGCACCGGGAGTGCGCGTACGTGAGCGATCCGCCCGATAGAAGCGTTCAAAAATATGCGTGAGTTCACTACTCTCCATACCCGTACCAGTGTCTGTGATGGTTATGATAGCGACTCGACCATCGCCGTTGAGCGTACAGGTGACAGCACCCCCGGTCGGTGTATGTTGTAGTGCATTCATGCACACATTGATGAGCGCCTGCTTGATACGATCTCGATCACCCATGACAAACACAACCGATCGGACATCCAATGTTAACGCGACGCCGTGAGCGAGTGGTTTGAGCTCGCGCACGACTTCGAGTAATAATGTGGGAATATCGACCAACACAACGTTCATGTTCGCTGCTGATTCGTTGCGTGCCAGCATCAACAGGTCATTGACCAGACGAATGAGCCGGGCAGATTCATTCTGCATGTCGCGGAGCGATTCTTCGAGCAGTTCTTTATCCCGCGCAGCACCACGTTGCAGGATGTCGATGTTTCCTTGCATCGCAGCCAACGGCGTGCGGATTTCGTGGGATGCATCTGCAAGAAAGCGTTGCTGCGCTTCGAAGAGGTTATCAATCCGCCCGAGGAGGTCGTTCACCGTCACCGTCAATAATTGCAATTCATCTTGGACTACCGGCACTGGCACGCGCCGGCGCAGGTCGGCCGCACTCACAATGCTTTGTGCAGTGCGTGCGATGACATCAATCGGGCGAAACACGGCCCGTGTTAACCATGCGCCACCTTGGGCGGCAAACATCATCGCAGCAACCCCACCGAACGCGAGCGCATACAAGAATATCCGGAGCGCACGCTCCGTCTCGGCAATGGGACGCGAAAGTTGCATCAGCCCCTGTACCTGCACGGTGCCTGTTATCGGGTTGGTGTAGACTAACGGCATCAACAACGTGCGGACACGCACAAAACCGAGATCCATTGATGCCCGTGAAATGGGTACCTGTAACGCTCCCATGACGGTCTCGCGATTGAGTGTGACCCGCTGGGAAAACTCTCCCTGACCACGCAGGTTAGGCGAATACTCAATCGGCTTGCCGTCGTTGTCGTACACGACCACAAACAAATTGGTTGTCGCAAAACTATCCAACCCGTTGCCCTGCGCAAGGAATGCCGGTAAATCTGACAGATCAGACCGGAGGGATGGCTCTTCTGCGGCATCATTGAAGCTTTGCACCAACACTTGCGCACCGAGATTGAGCTCGTTATCGATACCATTGAGCAGCGCGCGATTGACCACAAAAAACAACCCAATGTCCAGTGCTGTCAATGCGAGTGCAAACAAGCCGACATACGCGAGTGTGAGTCTGAGGCGCAGTGACATCGTGTCCTACTTTGCTTGGGTATACTGGGCAGCCACCCACCCTGAAGTGCCCGCTTCCGTCACAACCGACAGCCACACGCCATCGTTGTTGACAGGTGTACCAACGACCGTCAACAGTGTGCCGTCTGCCAGCGTCTGCACAATAGCTGCGTCACGCCGTGGTGCTGCCCGCAAAAACAACCCAGAAGCGCCGGTCCCTGCGACCACTACTCGAAAGTCCGAAGCCGGACTGATTGTCAACGTGGGTAACACGTCCGTGGTTGGTATTTCTCCAACCGAAGGTTGTGGTAAATAGGCGATGAATCCCAACACTATCGCACCCACAAGCCCAAGTGCTACCGCAAGCCGTGGACCGCGTTGCATGACGGCATGGATACCACTCCGCCGCGGCAACAGGACTTGCTGGGTGGTACGCCGATTATCGTCCGCAGGTGAACGGTATACCATGCCACCCGTTGGTCTGCGGGATTCTGAAGGATCACGTTCGGGGTTCGCGTGCGGCTCAGGGCTGTCATCCATGCGTGCCTCGCAGTTATTCTTCGTGGATACGGACGCGCCAAAATGCAAGTAATTCAGCCACGATCTGCTCCATTCCGATGCGTGGCTCCCAGCCGGTCAACGTCCGTAAACTACTATTATCACCGCGTAATACCGGCTCATCAACCGGCCGCAATCGCGCTGGATCAATGACCACTTCAACCGGTACTGCACCTTGTGCAAGCACCATTTCGAGGATGTCGCCCATGCGGGTAGCGACCCCAGAACACATGTTGTAGACAGTTCCGCCCGGAGCACGTTGGAGCAGTAACCACAATGCACGGGCGACATCGTCAACATGGGTATAATCGCGCCGTGGTTCGAGATTCCCTACATGGATCACGGGTGGTTGCCTGCCTGCTTCGATGAGTGCCATCTGCCGACAAAACGTTTGGATGGCCGTTCGATCCCCTTGACGCGTGCCGACATGATTGAACGACCGCGTCACGACGGTATGGACCCCGTACGAATCGTAGTACTGCAACCCCAACAATTCTTGGGCAACTTTGCTGATTCCATAGGGGGATGCAGGCCGCATGGGATGCGATTCGTGGATGGGGATAGCCTCTGGGGCGACCACACCATATTGTGCACTCGAGCCAGCGATATGCACGCGCGCTGTTGGTGCATGGCGACGCACAGCTTCGAGCAGGTGTACCGTACCTTCGACGTTTGCACGCATCGTTGCTACCGGCGCCCCCCACGACGCAGCAGGGTAGCTCTGTGCAGCAAGATGATAGATATACTCGGGCTGTGCCAGACGCACCGCGTCTGCGACAGCATAGGGGTCTTCGATATCGCCTTCGTGAACGGTGAGATTGTCAACAATGGGAGCGAGCGCGCGTGGGTCGCTACGCCAGCGTTTAAACACGCTCAGTGTTACATCCGGTTGGCGCAACAGATACGCCGCAAGGGTGCTCCCCACAGGCCCGGTCGCACCGGTAATCAGGATTCGTGGCATGCCTGCTCCTCTACAGTGTCTGTTGATGGTATTTTAGCAGAATCAATCCAACTGAATAATACTTTATGTCAAATTCGTAGAAAAAACACTTCCTCACAACGCACATCCATACGGTATAATAGGCACATATTCGAGCCACCGCGGTAGAAGGCATTCCCATGAAGTATATCGCTACCATCGGACTAGAAGTCCACGCCCAGATACGGACAGTCTCAAAGATGTTTTGTGGGTGTCGGACCGATGCTGCCCACGCTGCACCCAACACCAATGTGTGCCCCACGTGTCTCGGGTTACCTGGGGCATTGCCCGTCCCGAATCGTGCGGCTATCGAACAAATCGTCAAAACGGGGCTTGCCCTGCATTCGACCATCGCAGTTGATAGCACGATGAGCCGCAAAAACTACTTCTACCCC
>CAIZHO010000084.1 GCA_903932805.1 uncultured Roseiflexaceae bacterium
CCAAACGAAGCGTCGACCGCGAGGCTGAATAAAGTTCTTTGCGTACCTTTTTGCAGGTGCTGGACGGTAGTACTACTATCCAGTGCTTGCAATGAGGTGTGCTATGCAGCGAATTTTCCCCCAACGAGTAGCAGCAGTGTTGATCTGGGCGGTGTTGATCGCCGGAGTCCTGCTGGTGACGTGGTTTGTGGTGGCCCCCAAAGCGGTCATAGAAGAACCTGTTCCCTCGGATATGCAACCCGACATTCAGCTCGCTGATCCACCCGTGATAGAACCGACAGCGCTCCCTGCAGTGGTGGTCTATGTGACGGGTGCAGTGGCACACCCGGGATTGTATGCTCTTGCTGCGCATGAGCGTATCGGTGCTGCGGTTGCGGCGGCGGGTGGGATGACCGCAGATGCAGTCTATGACGCGATCAACATGGCTGCGCACATCACCGATGGCCAGCACATCAATGTGCCGACGTCGACCGATAGAAACCCTCCTGCAGAGTCGACCGTACAGTCTGACGAGACGCAGTTCATCGCGATCAATACAGCGACCGCTGCCGAACTCGAACAATTGCCGGGTGTGGGGGCGAGCATGGCGGAGCGCATCGTTGCATACCGCACCCAACATGGCCCATTCAAATCATTGGCTGATCTTGATGCCGTCAGTGGGATCGGTAGCGCGTTGCTGGAGCGCTTGCAGCCGCTTGTCCGTTTTTAAGCGATAATAGACACTATTGAACAAAACTCGCCCGATGCCGTGGCTCGATACCGTAGTCATGTGATGAAAGTCCCGGAGAGAGTATGTTATCTACGACACGGCGTACGCGTATCGTTGCCACCATCGGACCAGCCACCGAATCACCTACGCAGTTGGATGCATTAATTGCTGCCGGGATGAATGTCGCGCGCATGAATTTTTCACATGGTACGCACTCGGATCACGCACGACGTATCGCAGAAGTGCGTGCAGCTGCTGCCCGTGCACACCGCCCCATCGCAATCCTGCAGGATTTACAAGGCCCCAAAATACGCACCGGGACACTGGTCGGAGGTACGTCTGTGGTGCTCGAGCCAGGTGCGCCATTGATCATTACGATTGATCCGGTCGAAGGTACTTCGGCGCGTGTATCAACAACCTATACACACCTGCCGCAGGATGTGGCAATCGGCGATCATATTTTGGTGAGTGATGGACTCATCGATCTACTGGTCACTGCGGTGAGTGCCCGTGACGTCACTACAGTCGTCGTTGCAGGCGGTGAACTGCGTCAGAACCAAGGCATCAATCTCCCGGGTGTGGCGGTCAGCATCCCCGCGTTGACAGACAAAGATCGCGTCGATTTGGCGTTCGGGCTGTCACAAGGCGTAGATTATGTTGCATTGTCGTTTGTGCGTCGTGCGGCAGACATGCAACTCATTCGCGACGCGATTGCCGCACACGGAGCGTCTGTCGGTGTCATTGCCAAAATCGAAAAGCCTGAGGCACTCGATGATCTCGATGCGATTTTGCAACTCTGTGCTGGGGTGATGGTCGCTCGCGGTGATTTGGGTGTCGAAATGCCACCCGAACAAGTCCCACTAGCCCAAAAGCGCATCATCGAAGCCGCCAACTATATGGGCGTCCCTGTCATAACTGCAACCCAGATGCTCGACTCGATGATTCGTAACCCGCGCCCCACACGAGCCGAAGCGAGCGATGTTGCCAATGCAATCATCGATGGCACCGATGCCGTCATGTTGAGTGGCGAGACTGCCACCGGTGCTTGGCCCGTTGAAGCGGTCCAGATGATGCATCGAATCGCCCTCGAGACCGAACGATCCGGACGTCACCATGGATTTGGTGCGCCATCGGTGCGAACGCATGGTCCCGCTGATGCAATTGCAGCCGCGATGAGTCACGCAGCCTGTGGGATTGCCGCAGAGGTCGGTGCAGTGGCAATAATTGCATTCACGATGAGTGGGTTGACTGCACGCTTGGTTGCCCGGAGTCGACCGTCTATCCCGATCATTGCCGTATCGCCTGAGTCAGGCACGGTCCAGCGGCTTTCATTGGTGTGGGGGATTCATGCAATTCAGGGACGCTTGGTGACCAAACTCGACGAGCTCATCGATATGCTCCAAATCATGCTTGTCGGGCATGGGTTGTTCCCCAAAGGGGTCAAAGTGGTACTCGTGGGTGGGCACCCCATTGCAAGGGGTGGTTCCACCAATTTCGTAAAGGTCATAGAACTGTGATTGCTCGCCGCTTCCGCATGGTGATGATGGCGGGACTTTTGTGTGTGTGCCTGTGGGGTTGGGGCACACCGTATACTCACGCTGCCGATGTGTCCGCAGCGACTGCACAACCATCAGCTGCACTGTTGTCTGTTGCATCGGACGGAGCTGCCGTTGTCGTCTTGGAGTTCCCCGCTGATGACCGAGGCGCAGTGACAATCTTTTTACCGCCGGGCGCTGTTGCACGTCTCGATGCATCGGACACGATTGGACGCCTCATTGAGCGATATGCTGTTCCCCTCGAGACAAATGAAATCCTCGAATTCAATGGGGAGCTCGACGCAACGGCGATTCCGACATTGACGCCGTATGTGCGATCCACACCGGTTGCAGGAGTACTCACCCAGATAGGTGCTGCAGTGACATTACCAACAACACCCATCGGTGCAACGGGTACCATTCGTATTGAATGCGTAGGCTGTGCGGGTGAATGGTACGTCCCTCTGCTGCAGCAGTTACCTGTCTATGCCCCGGTCGTGGCTGTTGGTCAAGGGGTAGCGACCTGTGCAGGGCTGTGGCGGGTACAAGCCCAACCAGATGCAGATATTGGGTCAGGCTTTCCTACGGGGGTCGTTACCATGATGGTCGTCGAAACTCCTGCAGGGATTGCTCGCTGCACGTTCGGTGCTGACCAGTCTGCAGCAATACGCACACCGGTACGCACGGTGACTGCGGATGGGACACAGACATTATTGCGCGTGGTGTTTTGTTTGGTGGCAGTCTTGTTCTTGAGTATTAGTTCATTTTATGGTGCGTTGGCATTGACCAAGCGTATGCAGCGTGCCGTTGATTTTCGCCCGGACAATCGCTGACCGCTCCGATGAGGTATTGATGGGACTGCAAGGGTTGGTACGGCTGTTCATTTGTGTCACGGTGTTCGGCGGGTTGCTGCAAGCAATCCAGCCGTCACAATCGCCTGTGCGTGCGGCGGTCCGCGCGACGGTGACGCCGACGCGGACGATGATGCCCACCGCGACGCCCACGGCGACACGGATGCCGGGGAGTACAGTGCCTGCTTCAATGATGGGCTTGGTCGGTCGTGACCCGTTTTTTGAGAGTATCGCAGGCAAGCCGAATACCGTCAGCCAAGACACGATGGGGCGCACGATGTCTGCGCTTGGGGTGCGCTGGGTCCGCATTGATATGCGCATCCCAGCGGATTACTCGGCTACGGACGCTGCAGTCGATGCTGCAATTGCGCAATATGACTACTTTCTCAAGACTGTGGCACCGCGAGAACGGCTGAACGTCTTGCTACTCGTCAACTTCGATGTGGTGATGGGCGTCGATGCAAACGAACTTCGCAAAGGCCCATACACCCCCGATGCACTCTATGGGCCACGCTACAACACCTATATGCGGGTCTGGATGGGGCGTGTTCAGCGTATCATCAAACGCTACGGCAAATCCATTGGCGCGATCGAGGTGCTCAATGAAGCCAATCGATTGCCCCGCTACCGTGCAGACGGGCCCATCAATAATGCAATACCGGCGGAAGTGTTGGCGCAGCTGACGACGACGTTATACCGTGCGTGCAACGGTGGTGCGTTACGTACTGCATGTGCAGGGACCCCCATCGTTTTGGGTGGATTACATCCACGCGGCACCGATGCACAACCAGGCCAATCAGCGCAGACCGACATCGATTATTTGGCCGCAATTTATCAGTCCCGTGCGTTTACCGCCGCAAAGAAGCAGCTCGGCCGATGGCCGCTTGACGGTATTGGCTATCACCCGTACCCGGTCGAATTGCAGTATCTCGGAGTGCGCACGATGTCCCAGGCGATGGACCGGATTCGCGCCCGATTACGCACGCTGGGTGACGCGCTCCGCCCGATTTGGATTACGGAACTCGGCTATAACGTGGGGTACGGACGTCAGCACGAGCAAGGTCAGGCAGATTTCTTGGGGACCACATATCGTATTTTGGCGGCTCGAAAGCTCGCAAATGGGTCACGGGAAATAGCGGTGGTATTTTGGTTCAAGTACGAGGACTTCCCTCCTGCGAGTGGAGCAAACGCACAAAAATGGGGCTTAGTGCATATCCCTTTTGTCGATGGTGCATGTGTTGGAGGGGCGTGTTATCGTGTGTCAGGGCTACCGAGTGTGTATCGCAAAGCATGGTATGTGTATCGTGATTTGAGCGCCCCAAAAAAATAAAGGCGGCGTGAACATGAAGCTACAACGAAAGCGCCGCCTGCGTAGTCTACGCAGGCGGCGTTGGCTTGGATGTCTGACGATGTGTATTTATGGTGCGCTCCATTCAAGCGCATACTCGCGGACACTGCCGATGTAGGTTGCGACATCGTTTTCGACTTCGGGCGCATAGACGGGGATGATCTCTTCGACCGTATGGATCCCCCGTTGATCAATGTATTCGAACGCAATCAGTCGATACCAGTCGTGGATGCCTTCTTGCCACGTCGCATAATCTCGAAATCTCCCATGACAGCGTGCGTATTCTGCACAGATGATGTTGCCGACATTGTGTGTACTCGTCCCGTCTTCTTTCCATCCGCTCCATTCGGGATTGGTACCGAGATTCGATTCGTGCATAAAAAACGCCAACGCATAGACGGGGTTGATGTTGTATGCGATACCTTCGTCGATCCATATTTGGCCGGTACCCTGCGCGGGTGAGTTGTAGATTCGTAGGATTTCGTCTATCCGAGCGGCGGTAATCGTCGGCGTACCCCTGATGCTGGTGTTGCCTGGCGCCATAAATCGTGGGTTACGAGTGAACGAGGTATCAAACAACGATTCCCACGGTGCGCTGTTTGTCGTTGTCGACGGAGCGGAAACAAAAAAGAGTCGCCACACAAACACCGCTACGAGACAGACTACTAGGCATGCAAAGACCAGCCACGTGTTGCAGCCGCGTAGCGCCCGGCGCCATGTCGTACGAGGACGCCTCATTGATGGTGGCTTGTGTTGTCTCGTCACGACCTCCTGTACTGGTTGTTTTCTACGGTTGGAGGATGTGATGGATGTCGAGCAATGTGCCACGCCCACTCAACCACGGATGTATGCGTTCAGCAGCAAACCAGGCTTCGATTGCCGGTGCAGGCAACGACCCGCGTTCGGTGATGACACCGGTTACCTGTTCAATCGGCGTCACGTCGAGGGTTTTTGGGGTGTCTGCTGACGGGGCGCAGATACAATCATCGAGCGGTGATGGTTGGCGTTCGCCGTGAAAGAACGCGTCAGGCAAGAATTTTTCGCTCGTGCAAAAGGTATAGAACGGCACATGCTGCGCATGTGCGATAGTCGCAATATGTGCGGTACCGACGGTATTGATGAGGCCATACGCATCGAGCGTATCCGCGCCGACGACGACCGCATCTACCCGGTCGAGTATAGAGCTGACATGTGAGTAATCGAGCGTGGTAACCGAAAGGCCGATTGCTGCAATGCGGTCAGACAACGCAACGTGGGCTTCGGTATCGCTGCCTGATACACACACAACATCGATTCGTTGCCCATTGCGAAGTGCATGTTGTAATGCATACAAGACCGTCGTGCTGTAGCCATACAGCATGATCCGTTGACATTGGCTTAACACCGACATGCTGTGGACTGCGGTGTCGGGAACACGGTGGGTTAGTTGATGACGAAACGTTGTCAAAGACGCGACGACAGTCTGTTGGAGCTCTGCAATTGTCGCGACTGAGTCAAGTTGGTACAACAGTGGATTGAGGAGATTGACGAGAGAACCAACGGCTTGCTTTTGACAAATGATGCGCCAGGCTGTGCGGAAGATGTCGCGTCGGATTGCATCAACGGTACGTGCAGTGCTCGTTTGGGCACAAATGAGTAGTTCATCGATGGCACGGACCGCGATCTGGGCCGCACCGAAACGTTGCTCGAGGATCATATGTCCCCTCAATGTGTGGCATGTGTTCAGCGGTGAACGTCATGCAGAGTACAATGGGCCATCAACGTCGAATGGCATACCCAAGTATACCATTTGCGTACCGCACGACAAGATATCACTCTGCGGATAATTCATCTGACGCTCATACCATTTTCACGGCGAGTTTAGTCATCTGTCCGACAATACAATGGTGATTCGGAGCATACTCCGTTGAGAGTAAAGAGGGAAACATGGGTCGGACAAATACCTTCATCATGGTAGTAGTGTTGTTATTGACGCTCGCAGGGGGGACCATCCTCGGTGCGTTGGCAGGCGCTGGTGCTTCGGTGTACCTTATCCAGAAGCGACTGAGTCAACCGATAACCGTGGTTTCGACGAATGAAAGTACCAATCCACAACCGACAGCCACGACGGCGGTTGTGCTCCCTACTGCAATCCCTGCTGCACCGGCTCCCGAGACAGCGAAAGCGGTAAGTGAAGATATCCCTTCGATGATTGAACGGGTGCGTGATGCGGTCGTCACGGTAGAAAACTACGAAAACCAGAACGAGATGTTCATGCCAACGTCCACAGGATCTGGAGCAATCATCAGTCCTGATGGGTATATCGTGACGAATAACCACGTCATCGAAGGTGCCGCACAACTGCGGGTGTTGTATGCCGATGGTACCAGTCATGCTGCGACCTTGATTGGCGCAGATCCGCTCAACGACATCGCGGTCATACAAGTTACTGATCCCATACCTACCGTGATGGCACTCGGCAATTCGGATGCGCTCCGACAGGGCGAAACGGTGGTTGCAATCGGCAGCCCATTGGGCAGCTACCGAAATACCGTAACCGTCGGCGTCGTGAGTGCCGTGAATCGGAATGTGGGGAACGATGCGCCCGAAGGCTTGATACAAACTGATGCCGCCATCAATCATGGTAATAGCGGTGGTCCGCTGCTGAACGTACGGGGTGAAATCGTCGGCATCAATACGTTGGTCGTGCGTGGTTCTGCGTCTTCGATGGACACGGCACAAGGCCTGGGATTTGCGGTACCTTCGACGATTGTCCGCAAAATCACTGAGCAGCTCGTGGCATACGGTGAAGTGCGATACCCATTCTTGGGAATTTCGTACGGTATGGTGACGCCCGAAATTGTTGAAGCAGAAAAATTGAATGTCAAACAAGGGGCGTTTGTGTCGGGCGTTACCGATGGCGGTCCTGCGCAAGCAGCCGGTATTCTGCCGGGTGACGTTATCTTGACGCTTGATGGAGTCCGGCTCGGCGAAACAGATTCGCTCAGAGGTGTTTTGTTGCGCTACAATCCCGGCGATATCGTCACACTGACCGTCCTGCGTGGCACAGAAGAATTGCAGTTCTCGATTACACTGGCGGTTCGCCCCCCACGCTAGGCGCGTACACTGCCCGCCGCCACGACACGTCTGTGTCGTGGCGGTTTTGTTGTTGGTAGAATAGGGTGAAGACAAAGCGAAGTGAAACTATGCAGAACGATCAGTCCCCACATCGTGATACCGCACTGGTGTTAACCATTGATATCGGAACGAGTTCGGTTCGGGTGCTTGCCTATGATCGGACCGCCCACCGTGTCGCACAGGTCGAAGGCAGGCGCGCCGTCACGGTGATGTCAGATGCAACGGGGGCAGCCGAAGTCGACGCCGCACAGCTGTTGGCGGACTTGGTTGCGTGTGTTGATGATGTCATCCTCCAATTGGGGGCACGGGCCACTGACATTGTGGCTGTGGGGATGGCGACCATGGCAACAACGATGGTGGGGGTAGACGCAAACGGTGACCCTGTTGGGCCAATGCGTACCTATGCCGACACCAGGAGCGACGACGCGAGTCACATGCTTCGTGCCGAACATGCAGAACACATCGTGCATGGTCGTACAGGATGTTTGGTGCGCCCCAATTATTGGCCGGCGCGGCTGCATTGGCTCCAATCTGCTGTGCCTGCAGAATGGCAACGCGCCACACATTGGGTTCCTATTGGTGGGTATGTTGCATATCAACTCACGGGTGCCCTGCGTGTGACTCCGAGCGAGGCAGCCTGGACAGGGTTGTGCGATCGTGAGTCGCTGCAATGGGACCACGTATGGCTCCAAACCCTCGGAGTACCGGTTGCAAAGCTTGCGCAGATTGCGGATGTCGACGTGCCGTTGCCGCCGCTGGGTGCATCATGGGCTGCGCGTTGGCCGGCATTGGCCGGTGTGCCATGGTATGGCGCGATCGGCGATGGTGCAGCCGCCAATGTGGGCAGTGGCTGTGTGGACGAGCGATTTCTCGCGTTGACTGTGGGAACGACAGGTGCGATGCGGATCGCCTTACCGGGCACACCAGTGCCTCCGGCAGGCTTGTGGTGCTATCGCATTGATCGCCAGACAGCCCTGGTGGGGGGTGCGACGAGTGAAGGCGGGAATGTTTTTCAATGGATGTCTGAGACGTTGCGAATAGATGATGACGACGCCACCATCCAACACCGATTGGGGCAATACCGTGCTGATTCGCATGGGTTGACTATTCTGCCGTTATTTGCCGGCGAACGCAGTCCCGGTTGGGCGGGTGATGCCAAAGCGACCATCCATGGGTTGCATTTGGGGACGACCCCGTTTGATATCTTGCGTGCGAGTCTCGAGTCGATTGCGTTGCGCTTTGGGCAGATTGCGGCTCGCTTGCCCGAGACGGGGCAGGTTATTGCCAGCGGCGGTGCACTCGAGCATTCGCCCGTCTGGATGCAGATTTGTGCCGATGTGCTGGGGCGACCAGTGTATGCATCGGGTGTCGACGAAGCCACTGCACGCGGAGTAGCGGTCATTGCATTGCGTTCGTTAGGGCTCATCCCGTCACTGAGCGCGTTGCCGACCGCCCCTCGCGTCTGCTACAGCCCAGATGATGCAGCGCATCATGCGTATCGCCGTGCGGGAGAACGCCAACGGCTACTCTACGATCGTCTGGTCACTGAGCCGCTTGGGTGACGTGTGAGAAGGTTGGTGCTACACTAGCCTCATTGCAACAAGGAACAAAACGATGAAGATGACCGTGTTTTTTGATGTGCTCTGTCCGTTTGCCTGGCGTGCATCACGATGGCTCGATCTCGTGGTTGCACAGCGGCCCGAGGTACAGATTGATTGGCGCTATTTTTCGCTCGAACAAATC
>CAIZHO010000085.1 GCA_903932805.1 uncultured Roseiflexaceae bacterium
CACCTGAATGCGGCGCACGGGGCGGGGACGGCAGTGGCGCTGGGGATGGACGGGTTCCATCTGACCAAGGCGCAGCTCGCACAGTTCACTGACCCCGTGGCCGCATTCGCGCGCCGTGGTGCGCCCTGGACCTTCGATGCAGCCGGCTTTGTGGCTGCCTTACAGACGGTGCGCCAGTCAGCGGGCCTCTGCGTTGCGACCTGGCCGGGCTTCGAACACGCCATCGGTGACCCGATTGTCGATGCGACGACCATACCCGCTGCCACCCGCATCCTCATCGTCGAAGGCTTGTATCTGTTGCACGACGACGACGGCTGGGAGCAGGTGCGCGGCCAGCTGGATGCGTGTTGGTACCTCGATACGCCGCTGCCCGTCGCAATGGATCGCTTGGCCCAACGGCACATGCAGGCCTGGGGATTTACGCGGCAACAGGCAGACGAGCGGATCGCCACGAACGACGGATTGAATGCGCGGTTGGTGGCGGATTCTGCGGCGCGGGCGGATTATTTGGTTTCCCCATAGCACCACGCCTGCCCCAGGTACGGGGGGCATGCCGTGGTGCTATGGGGTTATGGGGTCGACCGCAACGTTTCGAGCACGATATAGCGCTCGCGCTGGCGTTCCGCTGCACAGGTGCTCAGGGCTGCAATGGTCAGGACTGGCTGGGTGCCCGTTCCGTTGTACGGTTGCCAGGCGGGGATGCCAGGGCCGTTCGGGTTGCCCGTTTTGACAAAATTCAGATAGATCTGCTGCATCTGCGCTGATATGGCGTGGTCGGTCGCATCCCAGCCATAGACGAGATTGGTCGCCAAATTCCCCATGAAGTATTCGATATCGGCTGAGTGCACTGCTCCGACCGCCATCGGCGGCGCTGGTGGCGCAGGTTCGTCCGTATGGATGACGCCGCCAGCCAGGCCACTCACCGCATTGCCCAATTCGGGCCGCATGCCGGGGCGTGGATGGTCGTAGAAGTAGCGGTAGACCGGTTGCTGCGTCGTCTGATGCTGCAATTCGGCCCACAGCCAGGTGCTGTGGCCGGTGAATAGGTCGCTCCCCAAAGCGGTGGCGACTGGGATAACATCGGCATCGGTGTGTGCAGCGTATGCCTCGAGGACGGCTGGTGCAGTGGCACCGAATCGTGAAGTGACGGCAGCGTGGTAATTGGCAACGGTCGGTGGTTGGTCGCCCAGCACGAACATGTGCGGCACTTCGGTCGAGTTCCACCCCACCAGCAAGGGAACATGCGATTGCCGCCCGTGTGCGTAGATGTCGAACGGCGATGTCGGCAAAAAGACCCCGTCGATGGTCGCATTGCAATCCTCTGGCGAGCAGGCGTGGGCGAGCTGCAGCAGTTGTTCGGCGGGCAATGCACGCAGCGCTGCACCCGTCGGTGCGCCGATCTGGGCGGCAAATGTCGAGGCAAATCGCACGGCGTCTGCACGGCTGTGCGCCGTCATGGTGCCCAGCACCGACGCGCTCGAGCCCATCGCTTGGGCAAACAATCCCTTGCCCTGTGGGCTGGCCATCAGCAGACTGACCGATACCGATCCGGCCGATTCACCGACGATGGTTACCCGCGCTGGATCACCGCCGAATGCCGCGATATTGGTCTGAATCCAGCGCAATGCGGCAATCTGATCGAGGTAGCCGTAGTTGCCAATGCTGCCGTCTGTGGCTGCACACTCAGGGTGTGCCAAAAATCCAAACACGCCCAGACGGTAGTTCACGGTGACCGTAATGATACCCTGGGCAGCCAGTGCCGCGCCATCGTAGCGTGGCTCCGAGCCGTCGCCGGCGATGTTGCCGCCGCCATAGAAGTAGACCAGCACGGGTAAGCCTGTCGCGCCGGTGTTGGGTGTCCAGACATTCAGGTACAAGCAGTCTTCGGACATGCCGTTCGAACGAAAATCCATGTCGCCGAACACCGGCAGTTGCATTGCCCGCGGCCCGAAGTGGTCTGCCTGGCGCACGCCCTGCCATGGTGCCATCGGTTGCGGCGCGCAGACGCGCAACGGCCCTACCGGTGGCGCAGCGAACGGGATCCCTTTGAAGCTTTGGACACCCAGCGTCGCGTCGTTGCGGCCTGCGAGCACGCCAGTGCTGGTGGTGATGTGTATTAGTTGCATGCGGAAAACCTTTCAGTTAGCAGTTAGCAGTTAGCAGTTATCAGTGCGCGGACGGATGATCGCGGTGCAACACTCGCAATGCACCTACATCCTTGGGATCGCGACCACACCACCACCCTGATCTGCCGATTGCAGTGCGCAGATGAGTGGCACAATCGAGTCAGCGGCTTCGCGCGCGTGGATGTCGGCCAGGCGGTGCTGTTGGATGGCCAAAAGGAAGCGCTGGGCTTGTTCGACCTCCATCGTGCCATGGCCCAGCATCATCGTGCGGGGCATACGCGGGTTGTACCAGTTGGGCACGGTGGCAGGGATGAGCCGGCGGGCACCGCTGAGTTTGCGGTGGCTGTAGTAATTCGTCGTCTCGGCCATCGGGCTGCTTTGGTCGCGACTGCGTTCGAACGACCCGTCACTGCCATAGACACTGTAATACAGGCAATAGGGGCGTTGCATCCCATACGAGACCGTGATTTTGCTGACAGCACCGGTGTCTGCCTTGAGGATGGCAACGGTCGTGTGCGTCGTGTGCCATGCCGACGGGATGCTGACGTGATACGCCTGTGCTTCGACAAAGCGCACACCCATCAACCAACGCAACGTATCGAGGGCATGCGGCCCACCTCCGAGCAACGTCGTCTGTGGTGTGGCCGGATCGATGCGCCAGTGGTCGGCGGGGCGTTCGTCGACGATGTCGTGGTAATCGTGCAGGTATTCGCCTTCACCATAGAATAACGGCCCCAAATCCCCCGCCCGCAAGAGCCCATGGATGTCGTGCAGACAGGCGGCATAGCGCACCTGATTGCCCATCTGGTAGGTCAACCCGGTGCGTTCCGACAAGGCAATGATGCGCTGACATTCGTCGATGGTCAGCGCCATCGGGATTTCGCTCAGCACATGCTTGCCGGCGGTCAGCGCCATGATGGCGTGTTGACCGTGTAGATGATCCGGGGTGGCGATGACAACGGCATCAACAGAGCGGTCGGCCAGCACTGCTTCGATGTCTGTATAGACCGTGGGGACCTCGTACCGTTGGGCAATTTTGGTAGCGAGCGGTGCGTCGACGTCGCAGACGGCGACCACCCGACAATCAGGCAGCATCTGGAACGCCTGCAGATGTGACAGCCCTTGGCCCAAACCGACGATCGCAATCGTATGCATAGCTCACCTGTGAATGAGGAATGATGAATGAGGAATGATGAATGAGGAATTATGAATGATGAATTGTGTGTAATGGGAGAGACGATGTTGCGAGATCAGTC
>CAIZHO010000086.1 GCA_903932805.1 uncultured Roseiflexaceae bacterium
ACTCGTGTGTGTGTGATTTGATGCACTGCAATCATATAAACGCATGATTTTGGTTGCGCATTCTGTATTTCTGTGATACATTCGAAGTGAATCTTTTCACAGAGGTACCCTGCGTTCATGAAACTATCGATATTCCGTCGTGTTCTTCTGGTCTCACTGATACTCGTGGTCCTCGCCGCCTGTGCACCGCAAGCGACGGCACCCACCACACCAATCGAGACACCCATCCCGTCTGTCACTCCCGAACCACGCGTCGCCGCAAATGTATGGTTGCTCGGGACCGATGTCGGCGGCCAAACCGTCGCGGCACTCAAGACGACTGTCGCCGCACAAAAACTTCCTCCACGTGACATAATGTTGAATATCGGCACTGAATCCGTGCCGATGACCATTAGTGCCGTGAGTATTGATACGACGGCCACCGTTGCGGATATCATGGCCGCCACGACGGGTATCACTGTGACGCCAGTGCTGCGGATAGACGCTGCTGCCATTAGCAGTCAACTAGGGATCATCGCACAGAATCTTGCTTCGACTGGCGGTGTGACGCTGGTTGACACAGACGCACCGTACGCGGCACGCTTCGTCGGGAACGTAGCCACGACCTTCGACATCCCCACTGCAGAGCGATTGGTCATCGATGCGATAGAGCGAAACCAATCCACCGTGACGCTCCCCGTCAGTGCACCCGCAGGCGGGATGCCAGTCAGCGCTGAGGAGTTGAATGCCGCGGTTGCCCAAATGGCTGAGCGCTGGCAAGGGATTGTGGGCATATATGTACTCAATCTCGACACCAACGAGGTTGTTGCATCGCTCAACGAAAATACCGTCTTTTCGGGTGCCAGTGTGATGAAGGTGCCCATTCTTATCCATGCATATGCGAACGTCGGCTCGTTTACTGACAAACAAGTAGCGTGGATGCGACGGATGATCATCGACAGCGACAACATTGCCGCAAATCGTATGTTGGCAACTTCTATGGGCGGTGAAGGAACTGAGTCAGCGTATCAAGGTGCGCAGGACATGAACAAGCTGTTTACAGATTTGGGACTCGAGCACACCTATCAGAATTTGCCCTACGAAGCACGTGATTACCTGATTGGAACATTGAACTACACGATAAAAGGAGGACCCAAAGAAGAAGGTCCTCCGCCGCACACGGATGCTGATCCTATGTTGCGTACTACTCCGCGCGAGATGGCGACCGTGTTCCATGCGTTATACCAATGCAGTCAGAATGAAGGCCCGTTTCGTGCGCTGTACCCCGAGACGTTGACCGCTGAACGATGTAGCGAGATGCTCATGCTGATGCGCGAAAACGCAGACAACACGCGGATGATGCGCGGGTTGCCAGATGATGTCGTTGTCTCGCACAAATCCGGCTGGATTGAGGATATGCAAGCAGATGTCGGTATCATTACCACACCTGCACAGCAGCATTATCTGATGGCAATCTATGTCTATCGTCCCATTGGCGCAGATGGTGCATATTTGACAGACCCCGTTGCGAGCGATGCGATCAGTGGATTTGCACAGTTGATTCACAGTGCGTTTGTCCCCGGGATGCAGTAGGTCATTCATTGTGTTGTCATGTGTGCGACTTGACAGCACCTACCCCAAAGCAGTAACGTATACATATGTCGTACGATAATGCGTAGTTATACGTCGACGAGAACTGTTTGGCGGGGGTCTGGGAGTCACACGCCACTAGGGGAGAACTGCATGTATCGACGGAAGAACGTCTTGGGTGTGGTGACGGTATTGGTCATGTTGATGCTCGCGTTGCCATTCGTGGCACTCGCGCAAGAAGCACCTCCTATTTCGGATGGTTCGCAAACCTCCGAGACCGCAGAACCAGCCCCGACGCAAGCCCCACCGGCCTTTCAGCAAGGGTTTGCACCGACATATTCGGTGCGTGCGACGCGTGAAGGTCTGGTCGGCAAGAAAACCGCCAATGGATATCGTATCCCTGAGCGTGCGTGGTTCGTCGCCTTACCATCGTGGAAAGTCTTGTCGAGCCAAGGCGGCAATGAGTTCCAAGTGCGCGTGACTTACAAAGACAAAAGTGTCGTTCTCCCGGTTTGGGATGTTGGTCCCTGGAACACAAACGACGAATACTGGACCCCTGAGCGTCGATTCTATCGTGATTTGCCGATTGGTATGCCCATGGCGCAAGCCGCGGTGGATTTCAACTACAACAGTGGTCTCGACATGTTTGGTCGCCGCGTTACTATTGGCAACGGGATCGACATTGCTGACGGTGCATTCTGGGATGGCCTCGGGATGAAGCGCAACGACTGGGTCAAAGTAACGTTCTTGTGGATGGGTCTCGATCCGGGCCCCGATGGCCTGGTCGATTCTTCGGCTGCGAATTTCGCATACCCACCGGGTACCGTCATCATCGATAATGGTGCGGCTGGCTACAACAGCTCGGCCAAAGTCGAGTGGTATGACAACTACTGTGGGCTCAACGGCAAACATGATTGGACCATTGGTACCAATGACCCGGCAGGCAGCGAAAACGTCGCCAGCTGGGAGACGAATCTCAACCAAATTGGGTACTACGAAGTCATGGCGTTTATCCCACCATGTGGCAAAATTGCCACCCGTCAGGCCATTTATCGCATCAACAACAATGGCGATGAGCGTGAAGTGTGGGTCGACCAAAGCCTCCAAAGTGGTCGTTGGGCGTCATTGGGTATCTATAATATGAACCCAGGATTTTCGAAGGTCACGCTGACCGATATTACGGGCGATCGCGGCGAAGGTGTCCGCTTCGATGCGGTCATGTGGGTGCCACGCTACGACAACATGCCACCGGTGACGTGGATCCAAGAGGTCGCTCCGATGGACGGCGGCGCAGTGTATGTCAAGTGGGCCGGCAATGACGACGTCAGCGGCATCATGTCTTATGATGTTCAGTACCATGTCAACGGCGGTGAGTGGATCGACTGGCAAATGGGCACGGGCGCGAACGAAGCATTGTTCTCGCCACCGGGACCAGGGGCGTATGAGTTCCGCGCACGTGCGACCGATTGGATGCAGAAAGTCGGCACATGGGATGTTGACCCCATTACAATCAAGGGCATCGTAATACCGTAAGGCACAGCTCAGCTAGATGGGTGGAGCCGTCTCTGACGGCTCCATATTTTTTCATATGAATTATCTGGTAGATGGACATAATCTCATCGGAAGTATGCCCGATATTCATCTCAGTGACCACGATGATGAGTTCAAACTGGTCATGCAGTTGCGCAAGGTAGCGACCGCAAAAAAAGGCCGACAAGTGATTGTTGTGTTCGATCGCGGAGTGTATGGGCATCAACAGTCGTTGAATGGCTATGGTGTGACATGCCACTTCGCACGCTCTCCCGAAGATGCAGATACCCAAATCATCCGCCGTATCAAGCAAACCGCCAAGCCCAAAGAATGGGCATTGGTCACCGCAGACCGCCGCATCATTGATGTCGCACATCAATACGGTATGCGGGTGATGCCGAATGCAATTCTGGTCCAACAAATGGCTCGCCAGACGAGTACCAAGACCGAATACCACGACGAAAAACCAGAGGTGCCGCTCTCTGCCACACAAATAGAGCACTGGCGGGTTGAAATGAACCTTCCGTTGGAGGTCAGTGACGAAGAACTTCTGTTGCAGGAAAGTCTTCGTGATCTCAAACCCAAAAAACGCAAATGACTTCTTGTACCCCATTGGATAGATGAACACGAGTGTGACATGCCTATTTTTCTCGTCGATGTGAATCGGTCTTCCGTCTTTGGTAGGCCTCTGCAGACCATTGATGACGCAACCATGTCGCGTTACCATGCAGCAGTGTATGAGGGCTGTGAGTTCGGCTGTGCGTACTGTGAGGGGTGGGGGCTGGCAGCACGACCCCTCAACGAAAGTGTGCGGCTAATGCCACACATCGCCCAGCATGCGCAGGCCGAAGTCAGCCTGATGCATCGTGATGATGTCATCGGCCTCGTCGCAGACAGCGATGCATACCAACCAGCCGAACAACGCTACCGTCGGACACGTTCGGTGCTGACGGTGCTTTCCGAACGTTCCCATCCCGTTGTTATTATGACCAAGAGCCCGTTTGTGCTCGACGATTTGGACCTTCTCCAACAGATTCATGCAGCCCGGTTCGCCATGGTCATCGTGTCGATTGTGTCGCATACCGCAAATGTGCAGCACAAATTCGAAGACAAAGTCGCTTCGTTTGCGCAGCGTCTTGCACTCGTTACTGCCCTCAAGACCGCAGGCATCCCGGTCGGTGTCGCATTAATGCCGCTTGTCCCGTACATCAATGATACCGACTATGCGTTGACACAGGTGATCCAGCAGGTCGCTGCTGCGGGTGCGGACTTTTTGTATTGGGATTTTTTGCGCATGCCGAATCTGCGACATCGAAATCGCATGAACGATGTGATGGTCCGTGTCGGCAACTACCCCATTTCGTATTTGCGCGAGTTGTATCGCGACGGAGCGACCATTGACAGCCGCTACCGGAGCGAGCGGAATGCCGCTGTGTTGCGTATCTGCGATGATCATCGACTGCCGGTGCGCTTGCCGTATCCGCTGTTTCGCGGTCGGTTTGGTCCTTCGTACACGGTTGCACAGATCATTGCCCAACAGTCGAGCCGCGATGAGCTCCAGGGCCGTGATGTGTTAGCTACGCAGGGAACTCAGCTTGCAGAGGCTGTCCGCGCAGGTGAATGGCCCATTGAGCAGCTGAAAAGCCACCCGACGTACGCGCTTTTTCGTGAGCTTGTGCCCACGTCAGGTGCCGGAACTGCTGTGCTATAATGACGCAACATTTGGTGGTTGCCTGGAGTAGATGCATGCCTCGTCTTCGTATGCGCGCAATTCGTGTGTGTGTTTTCTGCATTGTGATGCTCATGCTGATGAGTTGTGCGACTCCTACCGATGTGCTTGCCCCGCGCGAGACATCGGCTGCGCTACTGTACATCACCCCAGCTGCCACACTTGA
>CAIZHO010000087.1 GCA_903932805.1 uncultured Roseiflexaceae bacterium
CAGTTGATTTGTTGGGGCGACAACTACACCGGGTATTACGGTGAATACTGGATGGCAAATAACTACGACCGTGAAACATTATGGCCACGCCTTTTGTACACTGATTCATACGCGGCAATCGCCATTCGAAATGTTGATAGAAACAGACGAATTTGCGTCCAACGAGGGGACGGGCGTGTTGCGTGTGTCGGCATCAACACTGATGGTGCGCTTGGCCTCGGATTTACTTCAACAAACAATTACAACGGCTACTCTGTCGTTGGGCTGGGCAATTTTGTCAGTAAATTCGCCATGGGGGCAAACGGTGGCTGTGCAATCTTGACCGATCGAACAGTCAGCTGTTGGGGGTCGTTTGCTGGCGGATACGAATCGACTGCGCGCAACATCCCAATGCCGGAGCCGATGACCGATGTGTATGGGTCAACCAATCATCGCTACTGGCTCAAGGGTGCGTCGGGCAAAATATATGCAGTCGGCGACAACTGGGGCTCAGCCCTAGGCGTAAATAGTAATGTAACGCCGTGGAACATCATCACCGAGGTACCTGAGATCTTCGGTGCAACCCGTGTTGCAGGTGCAGATCACATGCATGGCTGTGCAGTGCTGGCCAATGGTCGGATCAAGTGTTGGGGCCAAAATCCGAATGGGCAGCTCGGTAACGGGACACAAACAAGCACGTACGCGCCGGTGAACATCGCCCTGCCGGGTGAACCAATCATTGGGACGACGACGACCAACGAAGATACGCTGAGCGGAATCATCCGCATCCAGCGCCACCCCGAAGACGGCGCCGAGACGTCGCACGTGCGTATTACCCGTGTCGTGAATGGGCGACTGTTCCGACCCGATGGTGTTACCGCAGTGGCTGCAGGCAGCTATCTGACCATGGCTGAGGCCGAAGCCGGGGTACGATTCTTGCCCGATAGCAATCTCAATGGAACGAACATCGGTGCCGTGGCAATCCAAGCATCGACCAAACCCAATATCACGGGAGTGAGTAACACGGTGGTTACGGGGACGGTCACGGTGAGCCCTATTGCCGATGCTCCCCTCATGAGCGATGCTGAAACCAGGGAAGATACGCAGTCGTATGACGGCTTGATTATCCAGAAAAACCCAGCAGACGGTCCAGAAGTCACCCATGCAATGATTACCAATGTCGTCGGTGGAAAACTGTATGGCCCCGATGGGACAACCGAGTTAACGTCAGGCATGACGATTGCACTGACAACAGCTGCACAAGGATTGCGATTCAGTCCTGAACCAAATAGAACAATGCCGGGTAGCGTCGAAGTACGCGCAGCGACGTCTGCAACGGGAGATGGACTAAGCGCTCCAACAACAGCAACCATACAAATCACCGCAGTTGTTGATGGTGCACCATCTCTGTCGGGCACCACGGTTCGCGAGGACGAGATGGGCCGTCCCGAAATTGTTATTGTTCGCAATGCAACCGATGGTGCTGAGATTCGCTTCTTCCGGGTGGTAAGCGATGCACCTGGCCGCTTCTACCTGAATGACGGTGTCACAATGGTCCTCAATGGTGGATTTGTGTCGGCGGCTGCGGCTACCAATGGGATCCGCTTTCGCCCAAATCCGAATGTGTTCGGGAGCTACACGATAAGAGCACAGGCAGCGACATCCCCGACCGTAGAAGGAATCGGTGGAGAAGAAGCAACAGCAGCTATTGTGATTACCCCCGTTGCCGATGTGCCGCGGATCACCGGGACTTTCGTTCAGGAAGGCGGCATGAGTTCCACTGGTTTGGTGGTGCTACCAAATAGTGCAGACGGGTCCGAAGTTACGCACTTTCGCATCGCGAGTGTGGTGGGCGGGACGTTGTTCTTGGCTGACGGGATGTCGAGTCTGGCTGTTGGTCAATTCATCACGGTTGCCCAAGGAGCCGCAGGGCTGAAGTTTGCAGCACCGATGGCCTCGATGGGGAACGGAATGGTCGAAGTCCAAGCCGCGACCGCTGCGTCTCTCACTGCGACAACTAATGCTCGCGCAACAGCCATGATAAGCATTAGTGACAATACTGCACCAGATATCTTGTTGCCGTATGACATGATTCTCGAAGCATATACCGACGCGGGAACGCGTGTGGATTTCAGTGTGAGTGCACATGATCTGCGTGATGGGATCGTCCCAGTGACGTGTTCATATGTAAGCGGCGTGTATTTGCTCGTTGGCTCCCATACGATTACCTGCACAGCGGCGGATCGCAGTGGAAATACTGCCTCTCAATCGTTTGTGGTGATCGTGCAGAAAATCGCACCGGCCGTCATCATCAGCCCGATCGATGTGGTTTCTGGTCAATACGTTTCGCTGCGTTGGGCATTGGGAGTCGAGACCGGTCAAGCGTATCGGTACGACATCCAGCGCAGAGCACTCCCAAGTGGTGAGTGGATGATTGTGGCACAAAATGTCAGCGAACGTTCTGCTACTATTCGCAGCATGGGTGAACTGGCATATGCATTCCGTATCCGCGCAACTTTAATTGACGGCACCACTGGTCCTTGGTCAAACATTGTGAATACCGTCATTGACGAAACTGCTCCGAACGTCTCGGCATGGATTAACCGGGGGCAAGGGACGTTGACCGGCGCAGAGGCCACAACTAGTAACCGTGTCCGCCTGACCATGCAGAACAGCGATGCAGATCCTGCGACGATGGTGCGCTGGAGCGAAGATGGCATTTCGTACACAAGCTGGATTCCCTATCGAAGTATCAACGACGTCACGTTGAGTCCCGGTGACGGCTACAAAGAGCTTCACATCGAAGCACGCGACCGTGTTGGTAATGTGACAACGACGTACGCAGGTATCATCGTCAATACCACCGGTGCTGATGCATATGGTCTTTTGCTGAATAACGGCGACAGTTTCACATCGAGCAACACCGTCAACCTGAGTGTGACGGCCCCGCGTACCATTTACCCACCCATTGCTGAAATGCAGGTAAGCACCACTGGTGTCTTTGACGGCACTGAACCATGGCAACCATTCGCATTAGGCGGGACGTGGACCTTTGAACCAACGACGACCGGTCTGTTTCGTCTCTTTATCCGCTTCCGGAGTGTCGATGGAGTCGTGTTACAGGTAGTGCAAGACGATATTCTTGTCGACAGCACCGCTCCAGTGGCTTCTCTGAGCGTAAAATCGAGTACAACGTCGTCGGTAACCATCGGCTTAAACGTCATTGACCGTGCCACAAATACGCGTGCGACCGGATCTGGTGTGGTACAGATGCAAATTGCTGCTGCAGACTCGTTTGCACGTGCAACGTGGCTTCCGTTCGCAACCACCACGGTCATTGGCTACGACAAGGCGAACAAGACAACGGGAGGGATCTATGCACGAACCCGGGATCGGGCAGGAAACGTCAGCGCAACACGCTGTATAACTCCTACCGGCGCAGCGTGCAGTGTCAACCCAGCGATAATCAATAACGCACCACCTACGGTGCGCAGTACTGCACCGTATCGCATGAACAGTGGGACTGTGGTGGTGTTGAATGAGCGCTTCATTTCGGCATCGGATGTCGAGACCCCGCTCAGTCAGCTGACGTTTACGCTGTTGACTGAACCTGTCAATGGCTGGTTGCTGTACGGCGGGTCGCGCATGGCGAGTGGAACACGCTTCACGTATGCAGACTTGGTACGAAGACGGCTAATCTATCGCCAAAACGGGACGAACAGTGAACATGATCGCATCGTCATTCAGGTTTCAGATAAGCAGAATGCACAGAGCAGTGCAACCGTATGGTTCCTACTCAATGGCATCGCAGATCCGGAATTGCCGGCTACACCGATCCCCACGCTAACACCAATCGCGACAAGTACACCGGTTTCTACCATACGACCTACAGTGACGCCGACGAAAAAAGCGCCACCGACCCCAACCAAAAAAGTGCCACCCACTCCAACAAAGAAACGGAAGCCATAGCACTGGTATTGACGCCCCCCTCGACTAAGTCGAGGGGGGCGTCGTACGTCGTGATATACTTCTGGAACGGTGAACGAGATGAGGCGTATGTACAGCTTTCGGCAGCTGAGTGAAGTGTTCTTGCAAGTGATGCGGCAGCATCGTGTACAGCGCTTTTTGCTACTGCTTTGCATAGCGCTGGCCTGCATCATAACGACCGCTATGGTGACACGCATTTCAACCACGGTACACTGGTCCCCTACGCAACAAACCGACTTGGAACGAGATTGGCTCTTTCAGAGTTCGTTCAGCGAGCTCGAATTACACGATGGACAGCCATCACGCTGGCTCGTCACGCAACCAAAGCGGTCTGACAAAATCATCAATCGCGCCATAGATACGACCTTCGTCCGACTGGCATCAGCGGTGTCGTCGACAGGATTCGGATCATTTCGCATCCGCTTGTATTCCCCCCAACCAAAGATACTCACGATCACCGGCAATGAACGAACGGTACGTTTTGGACTTCAACAAGGTGTCCG
>CAIZHO010000088.1 GCA_903932805.1 uncultured Roseiflexaceae bacterium
GCATCTCGCTCGGTGGAGTGGATGTGTTTCGCAACGAAGTGTATATTAGCACGCTGTTATGCATGTGTCAAATCGAGTTTTGCATCTGTGCCCCATGGCATGCCGTGGGGCGTTGCAGCGCCATGCCGTGGGGGGATCTCCCCACGGCGTGCCGTGGGGTATTGCCGGGGCCGGCGGGCGGCTGGATAGCCCTAGACGCACGACGGCGGCGGTATTGGGGCCCTGCCCCCCAACCGCCGCCGTCCTGGTGCAGATCTTGGTCCGCTCGCCGGATTTCTCAGTGTGCGAGTTTGCTCTGGAGTTCTTGCATGAGCTCTTTGGCCAGTGCTTGTGGTTGCCAGAAGGCAAAGACACCGTCGTTGTGCCAGCGCGGGATAAGGTGGACGTGATAATGAAACACCTCTTGGCCAGCGGCAGCGCCGTTACTCTGGACGATGTTGACTCCGTCGGCGGACAGTTTGTCGCGCATCGCCCGGGCTACACGCTGTGTGGTACGTGCTGTGGCAATCAGATCGGCATCGCTCAACGCATAGAGGTTGGCGACTTCGGTCTTGCAGATAACCAAGGTGTGGCCGGGTGATGCGGGTGCGATATCGAGGAACGCGTAGGTCTCAGCGTCTTCGTAGATTTTGTAGGACGGGATCTCGCCCAAGATGATACGGCGGAAAACAGTGGTCATATGCTCCCTTTCTCTCGTGGACGACGCAAAAACGTCGTCAACTGCGCACGCTCCCATGTGTTTATCACCCGTGCTGCCGGTACCCCGCCACGACGGGCGGTGGTGATGCCCTGCTCGATCCAGGCATGATTGGCGGGATCGTGGGCGTCGCTGTTGACGGTGATCAGCCCGCCGGCACTGACGACGTCGCGAACCAAATCCCCGTCGATATCGAGGCGATCGGGGCCGCTGTTGACTTCGAGCGCTACCTGATGTGTCGCTGCAGCCGTGATCACCGCCGGCATATCGACCGGCGCACCCAGGCGACCGCCGAGGATGCGCCCGCGCGGGTGACCGATGATGTCGACCGCGGGGTGGTGGATGGCGCGCAGGATGCGCTGGGTGGCAACTGCGGGTGTCTGGCGCAGATTGACATGCGGCGAGGCGACGACAATGTCGAGTTCGTGCAGGATTTCGTCGGGCAGCGCGAGTGAACCATCGACCAGGATGTCGACCTCGACCCCATGGAGGAGGCGGAAGTCGATACCGGCTGCCTCATACGAGGCGTTCAGGGCAGCGATTTCGAGCTGTTGGGCCCGCAGGCGTTTGGTGTCGAGGCCATTGGTAATGCCGATGAGCGCGCCGTGATCGGTGATGGCCGCATGGCTGTAGCCGCGGGCACGGGCAGACTCGGCCATGGTGGCGATGTCGGCGCTGCCATCGCTCCAGGTGGTGTGCATATGCAGGTCGCTGCGCATGTGGTGGCGTTCGAACGTGCTGCTGTGGGCGTCGTCCCAGTGATCATCTTGGCTATACCACTCACGCAGCTCAGGGGCCACCCAGGGGAGCTCTAGGGTCGCATACAGACTGGCCTCGTCGTGGCTCCCGACGCGCTGGGCATCGGCCCACAGGCCGTCGTAGGCCAAGCGGAGGCCGCGTTGGGCGGCACGGTGGCGCAACCAATCGACGTGCGCTGTGCTGCCGGTGGTGACGACGAGCGCGCTCCCCCAGTGTTGTGGGTCGACACACTGGATATCGACCTCCATCCCGTTGTGCAAGACCGCACGCAGGCGTTGGGCGTCAGCCTGGGGGCGCATCCAGTGCTCGAGGTGCATGAGTTGGCCGATGACGGTGTCGGGACGATCAGTCATCACCAAGATGTCGAGATCGCCGATAGTAGTCATGCCGCGCCGCAGACTCCCGACCGGCAAGACCTGTCCGACAGCGGGGAGCGACTGAATGGCAGCGGTAATGCGCTGACTGACCTCGTAGGCGTGCAAGAGCAAGGTGCGTTCTTCGCGGTCGGCCACGGCGGCGATGCCTTCACGGATCCCGTCGAGGGTCCGTTCGCCGATCCCTTTGATTTGTTTGATCGTACCGGCCTCGATTGCGGCAGAGAGTTGCGCGAGGCCGGCGATACCGAGCTCGTTGTAGAGTCGTCCCGCGGTGCGCGGACCGATATGGGGCACGCGCAAGAGTTCACGCACACCGACGGGCATGCGTTCCTTGAGGCGCGAGTAGTATTCGATGGCGCCGGTAGCATACAGCTCGTTGACTTTCTCGGCCATGCCTTTGGTGAGACCGTCGATACGCTGCAGTTGTTGGCGTTCATAGAGGTCTACCAGCGGCACCGTGACGGCCCGCAAGGCAGCCCCGGCTTTGCGGTAGGCGATGATACGAAAGCGGTCTTCGCCCAGAATTTCCATCAAATCGGCGATGGTATCAAAGAGTTCCGACACCTCGGCGTTGGTAAAGACGTCGTCCGTCATGCATACTCACAGTGCTGGAGAAGGTTCTCCCGAGAGTGTAGCAGTTTTGGGCGGGGTAAGTACTGCATGCGCGGCATCACCGCAATCCAAACTCTTCGGAATCGATCTGGTGCGCCGCAAACCCGCGCGCGCGCAACCCTACACGCAGCTGACGCATCAAGGGGATCGGGGCACACAGCAGCACCTGTTGGGTCTGTGTGCACAAGGGACCGGCATACGCCTCGATGTCGGCGAGCGACAACGGCCCTTCGTGGAGATGCACGCTGATACCGGTGCGCTGTGATGCGCGCTGGGTGAGTTCATCGATGTATCGTGCGTCTGCGCGCGTCCGCACAGCCCATACCAGGGTTATCTCGGTATCGTGCGATGCCTGCTGCAACAGACTCAAAAACGGGGTTATCCCGATCCCGCCTGCGATCCAGAGTTGCCGTTGTGTGGCCGGCATCCGGCGCCCAAACATCCCATAGGGGCCGTACAGAGTGACCGCATCGCCGGGTGCGAGCTGGTCGAGTTGCCGGGTGTAGTCGCCCAGCATTTTGATCGACAGACGAACATCGCGTGGACTCTCGATAGCAGACAACGAAAACGGGTGCAACTCAGCCGGTATGGCCGCCTGGGATTTGGAGACCGCGAAAAAAACGAATTGGCCGGCGACTGCCGCGAGCGGCGTATCGAGCGCGATGCGCAGCTCGGTGATGCCGTGCTGTGTCGTACGCTCCGCAATCTGTCCGCGGGCATGTGGTGCATAGCGCCGATACAGCGCAATGCTATAGATCCAGGCGACTCCACCAATACCGGTCAACAGCGCAATATACCAATCGGCTTGCGCCACCAGTGCATGCGCACCGCCCAGCAGATAGGGCACGCCCAACCACGCGTGCGACGTCAACCAGAGTTGATAGGGCATGCTGCCCCAAAGCGTGATAACGACCAGTGCAACCAACCCGAACAGTCCCAGCATGCCGAGTGTGTACGAGAGATCCAATCCGGGTATCAGATATGCCACCAGCCTGTCAGTATCGGCCAATGCTTGGGCAATCAACACCATCAGATGGAGGACCAGCATGATGAATGTCGATTTGCCGACAAACGCATGCATGCGATAGACCACATCGAGACCACCAAAAAGGCGTTCGACCCACAGCCAACGCGTGGCCAACACACAGTTGATGCAAAAAAACAGCATCCCCCAGAAACCGAGAGACGTGCCCAGTTCGTAGAGGGGATCAAGATTGGACGGACTGATAAACCATGTTTTGCGCTGCCAGCGGATCAGCACTGCCTGGACGAGGGTATCGATTGAGAGCCCGCTTATGAGCAACAGCACCCCGTAGACACCACGTACACCCCACGACGTGTATCGAACACGGTCAACAATCGAGATCCCTGGTTGCATAGCACCTCCGTGGCGTGGCGTACTGACTCCCTTTTACTGTAGCAAAAGACACCGCAACACATCAGCCCCATTGCGTTGGTATTGCATGAGGAAGGGCGATCCAGAGGGAGCACAGGCACGCATCAGTGCAACAGGTGATTTGGGGGTATGGGATTAAAAGAGGCGTTTTTGCTCGCTGGCCGTTTTGGGGTCGCGCAAGTGGGCAGGGATACCCAGCCCGAGGTGCTCGTAGGCGCGGGGGGTCACGACACGGCCGCGCGGCGTGCGTTGGAGCATACCCAACTGGAGGAGAAACGGCTCGTAGACGTCTTCGACGGCGTCTATTTCTTCGGACAACGAGGCAGCCAGCGTCGACAAGCCAACCGGCCCACCGTTGAAGAGGTCGATGATGGCACGCAAGAGGCGCCGATCGTTTTCGTCGAGGCCCAGGTGGTCGACCTCGAGGGTCGTCAGTGCGATGTTCGCCACATCTTGGGTGATAACGCCGTCGGCGACCACCTGGGCATAATCGCGCACACGGCGCAGCAGACGATTGACGATACGCGGTGTCCCACGGCCGCGGGTGGCTATTTCGCGCGCGCCTTCGGGAGTCAACTGGACGCCCAGGATTTTGCCGGCACGCAAGACGATGTCGTTGAGGGCGGCCACCGAATAAAACTCCATGCGCTGGACGACGCCAAACCGATCACGGAGCGGCGACGTGAGCAACGCCAGCCGGGTGGTTGCGCCGATCATGGTGAAGCGTGGCAAATTGAGGCGCAAATTGCGGGCGCCGGGGCCTTTGCCGACGACGATGTCGAGGGCGAAGTCCTCCATCGCGGGGTAAAGCACTTCTTCGATTGCCCGATTGAGCCGGTGGATTTCGTCGATGAACAGAATGTCGCCGGTCTGCATATTGGTCAGAATAGCGGCCAGATCGCCTTGGCGTTCGATGGCTGGGCCAGAGGTGATTTTGATTTGGACGCCCATCTCGTTGGCGAGAATCATAGCCAAGCTGGTTTTGCCCAACCCCGGTGGCCCATAGAGCAACGTATGATCGAGCGTCTCGCCGCGCGCTTTGGCAGCATTGATGCTGATGGACAGTTGTTCGACGACCTTTTCTTGGCCGATAAACTCAGAGAGTTTGCGCGGCCGCAGGCTTTTTTCGTCGTATTGTTCGTCGTCTGACGCCTGGGGATTGACCATCCGCGGTGGCTCTGACATACCGACTCCTCATAGGGGCGTAGCGGTATTATAGAACACCTCCGCTGTCGGTGCGCACAGATGTGCTACCCAGGCAACCAGAGCCCGACCACGATGATACCCGCCATGCGGACACAACGGCCCGCACAGACCGCACTGGCGAACCGCCAAAATGGTACGCGGAACGCACCGGCGGCCATACCAGCCATATCAAACAATGGATTGGGGGGCGCGGACAGGACGAACAGGGTCACAAACGAACGCACCGGGTGCGTCATTTGCTCGGCAACCCAGCGCGCCATGCGCGTGTCGGCCACTGCGCTACTCCCGGCGCGACCAACCAGGTAGCCACTCGTTTCGCCCACCACAGAGCCGAGCCCAGCAGCCAGCGCAATGAGCACCAGATCACGGGGGTCACTCGTCTGCTGGGCGAGGTGGATCACCATGGGGATGTAGGGGACCGGCACGACAATGGTTGCGGTTGCGATGGCCGTCAATGCAAAGACCCCGGCGATTGCATAATCGCCGAGACCTCTGTAATCAAAGGGGAGCAGATAAAAGCCAACATTGACGGCAATCATGAGCATTGCCATCACTGCGATGGCCCATGGTCGGGTGGGCACGACTAGACTGCTTTGCGTCGTATGTTGCGCAGACGCATGAACCAGCGGGCAAACCCAATGGAACCAATCAAACCAGCCGTCACACCCAACAACGGGAGCATGCTCGGTTCGGGTTGCTGTGCAATGAGCGGCACCGATGCGTCGGCTACCGGTGCAGATTCGACCGGTGCAGATGCAACAGGTGCAGATTCGACGTTTGCAGATTCGACCGGTGCAGATTCGACGTTTTCAGATTCGAGCGGTGCGTCAGCCATCATGGGAGCCGCTACCGACCCTTTGAGGAGCACCTGATCTGGCGCGTCGACGGGACCGTACCCGCTGCCAAAGAGCAACGCCACACAGAGACAGGCTACCACGCCAAAGGCCGGCAGAAACTGCCCACCGGGAGGACGAATGAGCCACCAGCGCCATCCGCGTGCGTGTTGCATGGTCTGCTGATCAAGGCGCAACGAACGTGCCGGCCGGACGGCGGGCATGTCCTGCATCAACGCACGCATCATTGCAAGTTCACTGAACGCATCGGCAAGCATTGGTTCGGTCACGAACCGGGCACGCAAGGCTGCGCTCTGATCTGCTGGTAATTCGTTGTCTGCCATTGCTTGGAGCAGATTCATATCGGTATGCGAAATAGTGCTCATGTCTACCACATCTGTCTCTAGCTCTCTTCGTCAGCATAAAGACGCCTGACGGTAGGAAAGAGTTCCGCTGCCACAAAAATCTCACGCAGACGGACGCGTGCACGGTTCAAGCGAGACTTGACGGTCCCGATGTTGGCACCGGTGACGACTGCTATCTCATCGTACGACATGCCTTCTATATCGCTCAAAATGACCACCGTCCGCTGGTCGAGGGGTATCTGCAGCAGTGCGACCGAGATCGACCGATGTAATTCAGCACGCATGAGGTGCTCTTCGGGGTTGGGTTTTGTGTCAGCTATTTGCAACGCCGGAGATTCGTCTTCGTCGCGGGGATTGGTGTCGAGTGACACACTGGGGTGGCGTTTGTTTGACCGTAGCACATCACGGCACGCATTCGCCACAATACGCATCAACCAAGGTCGGAACTCGCCACGTAACGAAGGCAGGTGACGGTAGGCCGAGATAAATGCATCTTGGGCGACATCAGCTGCCGCATCTGCATCACCGAGCATGCGATAGCACAAGCCGTACGCGCGATTTTGGTAGCGCTCGACGAGTTGATTAAAGCTGTCATTGTCGCCCGCGAGTGCGGCCGCAACCAGTATTTGGTCTTCGCTCAGTGCTGTCACGCCCTCACCCTCTACCACGGTCGAAAGTACTCATGATGTGCGACGTGTTCGACAAACACTTGTGTCTCGGGATTATACAAATGGCGCCGAATAGACATCAGATCACCGCTTATCTCGATCGTGTTGTACGCAAACTGGTGTTTTTCGCGGCCTTTGCCACGGCGAGACGTCGTTGTACCCGATTGACAAATGATACTCCCGTGTCGCAATGTCGGAACCAGATCGCGTGTGTGACCGACATACGACAGGTGGACGTGCCCCGACAGCACCGCGTCGATTTTGGCATCCTCGAGCAGCCGCGCAATCGTCATCGGCTGCCGTACCCCATTGCGTCGACCAAGTCCCGGCGGCGTAAGCAAATGATGATGCATCACGACGATGCGGCGGTTCTCGGGTGGGCACGAATCAGCACTTGCCAAAAGCTGCGCACGCTCGGCTTTGGTCAAGTTGCCACCATCGATAGTCCACCCGTGCGAGCTGTTGGCACCAATCAGAGAAACCCCATTGAGGTGCATCACTGGTGCCACATCGTGATGAATATGCTGGTGGTAGAACACGTTCGGATGAAAAAAACGATGCCACAAATGAAACAATGGCACGTCATGATTACCTGGTACCGTGAATTGCGGTTGTGGTGCGCGTCTGAGCCAGTCGGTGATAGTCGCCCATTGTGCAGGGATATCTGCCCGTTGCACAAAATCCCCCGATACAACAAACACATCCGGCGCATAGGCATGCGCTTCAACCAAGACTCGCTCGGCAACCACGGGGTCAAACGGTGGACCTGCATGGACATCGGAACAATGGAACAGACGGATGGTCATGCCTGATCCTTGGTTTTCGGCGTGCGCCCTTTGTCCCAGGCGAGGCGACCTATGACATATGCGACGTAGCCGCCACCGACAAACACAATACCAACAAATATATAGCGCAACAGTGCGACTGCGAGTTCCATACACCCTCATTCTGTCTTTGGCTAAATTGTAGCATACCAACGGAGAATTGTTCGTTTGTATGGGATACTATAGACACTGTTTATGCATTACACGGCGCTCTCCCTCGCACCAGGGTGGCGACGCCGACGACTGTGCCAGAGGGCTTTTATGCGCCACATCGCCTACTGCAGTCCGATCAATCCAGTCCACTCGGGGATCTCGGATTACTCCGAAGAACTTCTGCCCTATTTGGCGCAATATGTCGACATCACGCTCTATATCGACGATGGTGTGGTGCCTGCCAACACGCTGCTTGGCACACATTTGACTGTTCGACCGCTCTCAGCACTGGTACACGACCACACGCAAAAACCGTACGACGCGGTGTTGTACCACATGGGCAACAGCCCCGCCCACTTTGGTATCTACGATGCAGCCCAACGACTACCGGGGGTTGTGGTCCTCCACGATTTGGTATTGCACCACTTTCTGTTGCAGTATCATGCGGTCCATCGCCACGACATCAACGGGTACCGTGCATTGGCTGCCCAGTATTATGGTGACGACGGCACACGCATCGCCGACCGCATGCTCCAGGGGATCTTCGACGACGCGGTGTTCGACATGCCCCTGTGTCAACCGGTACTCAATAGCGCGCAGTTCCTGATCAGCCACAGCCAATACGTCGGCGACCACAGTGCGCGCATCGCACCCACAACACCTACGGCTGTCGTGCCGATGGGCGTGCCGGTGTTGCCACAGACCGAAGCAACGGCGCTCCGCGCGCAGTTTGACTTCGGCCCAGATCCGTTTGTGATTGCGTCGTTTGGCCACGTCAATCCATACAAACGGGTCGAACAGGTCCTGCGTGTCGTGCGCACCCTGCGCCGCGCCGGGGTCAACGCACACTACATTATCGTGGGCAGCGTCTCGCCCAACTTCGCCCTCGCAGCGTTGGTGCGCCGTACCGGTACTGCAGCGTGCGTCCACGTGACCGGGTATGTATCGGCCCAAGACTTTGGGGCATACGTCGCAGCGGCAGATTTGTGCATCAACCTGCGCCACCCCACTGCAGGCGAAACATCGGCGAGTTTGTTGCGGCTGTTGGCAGCAGGCAAACCAACGGCGATTAGTGCGAGTGGTTCGTTCCTCGAAATCCCCACCGACTGCGCCATGCATATCCCCTTGGACAACAGCGAAACCGATATGCTGACCGCGTGTGCGTTTCTCGTGCACCAACACCCAGCATTTGCGCAAACCATCGGCGCACAGGCACGTGCCCTGATCGAACGTACACACACACTGAGTCACTCGGCCGCACGCTACATGCAGGTGTTGGCACGTCACTACGGTTGGGAAGAACAATCAATCCAGCGGCCAGTGCTCTGGGATGTCGTCCCCGCAGCAGCAGAAAACGGCATCAGCCGCCTCCCACAGCCAGTGGTTGTGCCCGCCAGCACACCACGTGCCTTTGCGGCGGCTACTGCCGCCCACGCAAAAACGACCCCGTGGGCGGAGTCGTCTCTGCGCAATACCATTGCAACACTATTCAGAAAAAACAGCTAACGCAGGCGTTACGAGGCGCGCCGATCTGCACGTTGAATCGGATCGACGATTTCTTCACCACTGTCGGCGGGCAACGGTGGCATCCCCTGTTGGCATTGTGCGGGTAGCGGCTGTGGTGGTTTGATGCCGAAGTAGGCCTGCATAATCTGCGTTGCTGCGGGCACTGCAATGGTTGACGAACCGTCGTTCATGTCGCCACTGCCTTCACTGAGGAAGATGACTTCGATTTCGGGTTTGTCATACGGTGCAAAACCGAGGAACCACGAGTGGCTTTGGCGCACCACCACCGTGCCAGCCCCATTGGGATTTTTTGCGGTTATTTCGGGGCCAAATTCTGCCGTACCGGTCTTGCCGGCTATCAAGATCCCCGAACATTCTTCGCGGGCGGCAATATTCGCACCTTCGACCACCGAGCGCCGCATCCCCTGCCGCGACACTTCGTAGTGTGCCGCATCGAAGTCCAGGGTGCGCACGACTTCGGGCTGGACTTCTTGGATGATTTTGCCGTCGGGGCCGATGATTGCACGCACGATTTGTGGTCGATAGACCGTACCCGAGTTTGCAATGGCGGCACCGGCGACGGCTAACTGCAACGGCGTGGCTTCGAGATTTCCTTGGCCAATGGCGGCGTTGTACGTATCACCGGTGGTCCAGGCGGCGCGCAAGACCTGCTGCTTCCAACCCGGGGTGGGGACGCGACCTGGTTGTTCGCCGTATAGTTTGATTCCCGTCAGCGCCCCAAACCCGAACGTGCTCAGTCCTTCGGCGAGCCGGTTAATCTGCAATCCTTGCGGAATGGTCTGTTCGTTGGGGTTGAGGTTGACCACACCCTCTTTGTTACCACCGGCGATGGTCATAAAAAAGATATTGGACGAGCGCATCAGAGCCTCGGTTACATCGAGCCAACCGTTGTCGCGCGGGGTCGAGTTGACGAACCGGTAGAATCGATCTTCGACGTATTGGTCTTTGAGGATGAGCGAGCCTGGGTCGCGAATACGGGTATTGGGACCGATGACCCCTTCTTGGAGCGCAACCACTGCATCGAATTGTTTGAGTGTCGAGCCGGGCGGGTATTGGCCCGAGATGACACGGTTCGTCAACGGCGCAAGACGCTGGTTTTCTGCTTTTTGGGCGGGGGGCGGGTTGAGCAAGTTCGCTAATTCGTCGGCACGGGTAGGATCTACCCAAATATTGTTGTTGTACGATGGCCAGCTCGCCATTGCCAGGATACGCCCCGTGTTCACCTCGATGACCGCCGCTGCACCACTCTGCAACGGCATGTAGTTGCGTTTGTAGGCGTAGCGCTCGGGCATGTTGACCCGTCGCAATTCGGCTTCGTTGATCCAATTACGCAAGATGAGTTCAACCTTGCGTTGTAGTTCGATATCGATGGTCAGGACCACGCTCTCGCCGTCGCGGGTGGGCTGGACCACCTGAGCTGCGCGCACCGGACGACCCATCGTATCGACGACGACGGCTTCGATGCCCATCTGCCCGCGCATTTCTTCTTCGTAGCTCGACTCGATACCGCTCTTGCCGATACGATCGTCGTTGAGGTAGCGAGGGATCCCCAGTTCGTAGGGATTGATTTTCTTTTGCAAAATCCCACATTCGACCGCATGGCCAATCGAATCGAGCAGACCAGCAACCCACGACCGCGCGGGATTCTGACGCACCAACTCACACGAGCCGACGCGGCCGATATAGCCCAAGACATGTGACAGCGATTGGATGTCGTCGCTCAGCGGGTAGCGCCGCCGGTAGTCTTGTTCGATGACGACACCAGGCAGATTGGCGGCGTTTTCTTTCAGTACCATGGCAATTGTCCGCGGTATGTCACGCTTGACTGCAATGGTCTGGTAGCGTGGGGTATCGCTGGTGCGCACAAGCACTTCAATGGGATTTTCGAGCGTCAACGTCCGGGTAAACTGTTCACTCAACGCAAGTGCATCGACACTGGCTGTGGGTGGGACTTCACCGGTGAGCCAGTTTTGGGTCTGGATTTCATCGATTTGGGGGGCAATGTCGTCACCAAAGACGCGTATCATATCGGCACGCAGTTCAGGCCTGGTCGATATTTGTATCGAGGGCGAGATCACTAAGGTCCCCGTGATTTCGAGCGCACTACTCAAATCTGCGAGCGCACTATCGACATCGCGGAGCAACGCCGCATCGTCACTCTGAATCGGCGAATTCCAGCGCGGGATAAATCGCGCAATCGGGGCGTGTCGTTCGACGATTTGGGTTGCGCCAAACAAATGGTCTGCATCCACAGAAATCCGCAACGGCAGTGTCTGATCCGTACGTACAAAACTGCGTACATCGACGTCGGTCAACGACGTCTGTAAGGCATCGCGCAAGACCTTATCGTTGTCGAGGATAATTGCAGGCGAAATGGTCAGTGTGTTGGTCAGACCCAGCACTTGGCTGAGCTGTGCAAAGACCTTGGCGCGTTCGGGCGATTCTTCGGGCGGCAAATCGCTGACCCGGATCGCCACTGTGTAGATGGGCATACTCTCGGCAAGGAGCGTGGTACCGTCCGACGCAAAGATTTCGCCACGGATCGGGCGGATGGGCACGTAGCGCGTGGTATTGACCGATGTCGAATACGTGTGGCGATCTGCTTCGGTCTGGATGAGCTGTAGCTGGTAGAGACGTCCCATCAGGACGCTAAACACAACAAACA
>CAIZHO010000089.1 GCA_903932805.1 uncultured Roseiflexaceae bacterium
GAGACTCACCAGCCGAATTCCGAGCAACTCTTTGGCACGGAACAAATGGTGAATGTATGCACGCGAATACGTCTGACACACCGCACAGGTACACCAGCGATCCAGCGGCTCATCGCTGTCGCGACAGCTCGCATTGTTCACATTGAGGCGGAAGTTTTTCGAAGCGTCGCGAATCAACGCTGCTCCGTGCCGCCCCAACCGGGTTGGGCTCACACAGTCGAACATATCAATCCCACGTGCGACACCTTCGAACAGATCATCAACATCGCCAATCCCCAACAAATGCCGTGGTTTGCCGTCTGGCATGTGCGGGACCGTCATGTCGACCACGTCGTATATCTGCGCTTTGTTTGCTCCGAGCGAACCACCGATACACAACCCATCGAAATCCATGCCACCGATATGCTCGGCACTGGCTTTGCGTAAATCGGGGAAGACCCCGCCATGCACTATGCCAAATAACGACTGATCACGATTGGGCATCGGGATGTCGTGCAGACCCGCCAACGTTTCTTGGTGGTAGGTCAAACAGCGCTCTTCCCAGCGATGGGTACGCGTCAGAGATTGGCGTGTATAGTCATACCCCGCTCTGAATGGCGGTAGCTCGTCGAAGCACAGGATAATATCTGCGCCTATCCCCTTTTGGATTTCGATGCTTCGTTCGGGGGTGAACACATGCTTTGATCCATCGATGGTCGACTTGAAGATTACCGCATCATCGGTCACCTTCACCATGCCCGGTTTGGGCGTATACGCGCCGCGACCTTTGACCTCGTCTGCAATACCGCCGTACTTCAGACTAAACACTTGGAAGCCGCCACTGTCTGTCAGGATTGGTCCATGCCACTGCATGAATTGATGTAACCCACCATGTCGGGCAATTAATTCATGCCCGGGCTGGAGGTAGAGATGGTAGGTGTTGCCTAGAATAATATGTGCGCCGTGTGCTTTGACCTCATCAGGGGACAACGATTTGACCGTGCCTTTCGTGCCCACCGGCATAAAGACCGGTGTCTCGATCGGACCGTGTGCGGTCTGTATGACTCCCGCGCGTGCACGTGACGCTGAATCACGTGCCTGTATGGTAAATTCGAGTGGCATGTAGCCTCCGTGTGATTGCGTTATTATCGCCAAACCAGAGATTTTGTCAAATGTACACGAACCCTCTGAATTCTCCTCCTGTCATATTGACAGCCAAGGCGCTATAATGCAAACACTGTCCAAGGGACGTAGTCTGAGGAGTGTCGTATGAGCCATATTGATCACCGCACGCATGCCGAGCGCCAAATCGATGCAATCACGTGCGCTGTCCTGACCATCAGCGATACGCGCACGTTTGCCGATGATCGCGGTGGCCAATTTGCCGTCCAGGCGCTTCAAGAGGCAGGACATCAGGTACACGGCTATACCATTGTTCGCGACGAACCGACTGATGTGATTGCTACGATAGAGGGCTGGATTCTTGCAGATGTCCGCGTGATTATCACCACCGGCGGCACAGGCATTTCTCGGCGCGATACGACTATTGACGCCATCGAACCCCAGTTGACGCGCATATTGCCGGGTTTTGGCGAGATTTTTCGCATGCTCTCGTATGAGCAGGTCGGTGCCGCGGCAATGTTATCGCGCGCCCTTGCAGGCACGTGGGGGACAACACTGGTATTCTGTTTGCCGGGATCACCCAATGCCGTCGATTTGGCACTGACCAAGCTCATCGTGCCCGAGCTTCGTCATCTGGTGTGGGAGACCCTGCGGCACGGTTCTGCCCCACAGAAAGGCTAATCTATGCGCTCATTTGCTCTTGCCATGGTGCGCTTCTACCAAAAAAGCATCTCTCCACTCAAACCACCGAGCTGCATCTATAGTCCTACCTGCTCTGAGTACACGTATCAAGCAATAGCCAAATACGGTGTTGTGCGTGGTGTCGCCATGGGCACCGAACGACTTTTGCGCTGTCACCCTTTTTCGACAGGCGGTTCTGATCCACTCCCCTAACCTCTACCTCATCCAATCGGTGGTATACTTGCTTCATTCAATGATGTGTATTGTTGAATGATTTTTTTCGCACACATTGTGCCAAAACGCTCGCGGATGGTGTGGCCGATACGGTACAACTGTTGTACTGTCCACCACCCTTACATACGTGCTCGCGCCTGTGGTTTTTAGCTGCCGTAGACTGTTGCACACATTGTGTCGCCCATGCAGACTACGCCCCCGGGAACGCGCTTGTCCGTCCATCCAGTTCTTTTGGGCGTCTGTGTGCTCTACTGAGGAGCTCACACCACTATGGCAGAGCAGTCACGCCGCGATGTTGCGGTCTTTATCGATTTCGAAAACATCTATGTCTCCGTCCGCGACAAACTCGATGCAAACCCCAACTTCGAAATTATCATGGACCACTGCAACGAGCTGGGACGCGTCATTTTGTCACGCGCCTACGCCGACTGGTACCGGTATCCACGCATCACATCGGCACTGTACGCCAATAACATTGAACCCATGTATGTGCCTACCTATTACTATGACAAAGGTGCAGGTCGGACCGGCGGTCCCATCAAAAACTCCGTCGACATGAACCTCTGTATCGACGCTATGCGTACCTTGTTCACCATGCCCGGGCTGTCGACCTTTGTGCTGATCACGGGCGATCGCGATTTTATCCCGCTCGTCAACAGTATTCGGCAGCAGGGCAAAGATGTCATCATCATCGGTGTCGGTGGCGCTGCATCGTCGCATCTGGCCCAGAGTGCGGATGAGTTCATTTTCTACGAACAGCTCGTCGGCAAAGCCGAAGCAACCGCCCCCAAAGTCGACACCCGTCGGCCCCTCGACGCCGATGATTTTGAGCGACCTGCACTCGAGCGCGAGCGCATTAGTGTGGCCCGAACCAAGCCCGAACGCAAAGAATCAAGTGCCTTAAGCGAAGACGAGGCCTTTGAGTTACTGGTCAAAGTCGTGCTCGAAGCACGTTCCCGCCGGATGGTGACCGGCATCGGTTCGCTCAAAACACTCATGCGTGAGCTGTCGAATGGGAAGTTCCGCGAATCCGTTATCCGCGACGGCAACGGTCGTTCCATTGAAAAATTCAAAGACTTCATCACCGAAGCCGCCCGTCGTGGCAAGATCATCATTTCGACCGAAGGGGTTGTGAACGAAGTCTTTCTGCCCGGCGAAGATCCGAAGGCACTGTCGCAATTCTCCAACGGTGATACGAGTGCCGACCGCCGTGACGAAGACACGAGCGCTACCCCTGCTCTCGCTCCTGAACGAATCGGTGCTCCGAGCAGTCAAGCACAAAGCACCGGTGATAAGTCGCGCCGTCGGCGGCGCCGCGGCGATCGCACACCAGAACGAACGGGCGTAGCGAAAAGCGAGGTCAGCACCAAGGCAGATGTACCATCCGCTGATGGTGAATTATCGATTCCGGCCTCACCACCCGTCGCTCCGCTGCGTGCCGACGTACCTGCTCTCCGTGACACGACAGACGACGATACGGGTGAATCGACGCTGATTGCGACACCATTCAGCGAAGAAGAACGACGCAGTGTGCGCGACATCGTCGCGGCCAGCGAGCGCCCTATGTCGTTCCAACAAATCTATGACACCCTGCGTGGTTCACGTAATCGCGGCGGCGACGGTACCATTTCACGTACCAACGAAGATCTGCGATCGCTCGTCAAGCTCTCAATCAATGCGGGTGAATTGCAGCGCATCGGTCGTGGCAACCGCGTGAGTTACCGGATTGCAGGCATCCCGACCGCGTCACAACCGACGAACGAAGACACTGCACCTGTGGCGGTGTCAGATGCTGCTCCCGTGTTGGCACCTGCCGCACCGCAGATGATTCCCACTCCACACGAGCACAGCGATGACGAACTTGCTTTGCCATCGGTTACTCCTACCCAAACCGGCCGACGCCGTGGCAAGCCGGTAGCACCCGCCGCGCCACCGGTGGAACTTGCACCGCCGACGGAACAGAAGCGGCGCGGACCAAAGCCCAAATCCGCACCACCTGTTGCTCAGCAAAGCGCCCCAGTCGCACCGAACGTTCCCATCCGCAGCGCTGAACCCAAGAAATCCAGTGATGCTCATCGTCGCACGACTGCGCCTGCGACAAACAACACCAAAAAACCAACCGGTCGTGGTGCCCAGGGCACCTCCCCTGCAACTCCGGCGACTGTCGCACCGAGCCCAACGCAAGCAGCCAAGCCGCGCCGACGTAAGCAGACTCCGGAGGCATAACATGCGCGTCAAAATCTGTGGCATCACCTCACCCGAGCATATCTTGGTCAGTGCTGCGGCCGGAGCAGATTACATCGGTTTGGTCTGTGCGCCGAGCCGGCGTCAGGTGACCACCGCGCAAGCGCAACGGTTGGTTGCAACACTACGCGATGCAGGTTATCTCACGCCCATCGTTGGTCTGTTTGTGAATGAATCCCCGGATGTCGTGGCGCGTACCGTGGTCGATGTCGGAATAGACATTTTACAGTTGCATGGTAGCGAACCGTTCGAACAGCTCGATGCACTCCCTGTTATGCCTATCTGGCGGGCAGTGCGCCTCCAGGGAGCCCCCGCCGAGGAGCAGTGGTTGGCACGTTCTTTCCCACAGGTGACACTGCTGGTCGATGCGTTTGTCCCTGATGCGTATGGCGGTACTGGGGTGCGTGCGGATTGGGAGGCGGCAGCACGATTGGCAACCCAGCGTAATATTGTGCTTGCCGGCGGGTTACACCCGACAAATGTGCGCGAGGCAATCCGTACCGTCAAGCCATGGTGTGTCGATGTCAGTAGTGGCGTCGAACGTGCAGGATACAAAGACAACGGGCTGATTGCTGCATTTATTGATATTGCCAAGCAGGAGCGGTAGGCCATGATTCGCAGATGGTGGAGCTGGGTTGGGGCATTGATGACGGCACTTCTGACCCTACGGTACCTGCTGTCACGTGTGCGTCCCGTTGTGCTCCACCCGACCGAACATCACACCGACGAACTCAACGGCGCACTCACCACACTCGGCATACGGCGTATTGTGGTGAGTGATTTGCACCTCGGCGCCGGTGACCGACTCGATGACTTCAACGCAGATCGCGAATTCGCCGATTTTGTCACGAGTTATGTCAGCAGTGAACCTACCGAGTTAATCTTGGCAGGCGATACGTTTGAATTCTTGCAGGTCACGTTACCCGATGTTCCTGATTTCGAGTGGACTCCACGCGCCGCCGAACGGCGTTTGGCGGCCATTCTCGATGCCCATCCCATTGTCTTAGATGCCCTCGTCACGTTCATACGCCATGACGGTATGTACCTCACGTTGCTGGTGGGTAACCATGATTTCGAAATCCACTATCGCAGTGCAAAGCGCGCACTCGCCAGTCGCATGGGTGTGCTCGTCGAAGACCCACGGTTGCGGTTCGGGATTCGGTATGTCGGTGAGGGTATTTTCATCGAGCACGGTAATCAATTCGAACAATGGAACAGCTTCGTGCGGTTCGATGGGATCAGCCAACCGTTCGAGCTCGTGCGTGGGACCTTGGCGGTCAAAAACGTCATCAACCCACTCGAGCGCGCTCCGCTGCCCATTGCCCCATACATTGACAATGTCAAACCGAGTTCAGCATTTCTGTGGCATCTGCTGGGGTTAGCCCGACTCCGCGATATCCAGGTGGTGCGGTTTGTGCTCCGGGGAGTCATTTTGACGGTACGGAGTATGCTGGTCCCCCTTGCCTACCGCAAAAGCGAGTCCCTGGCGGATTCGGTCACCCCCGTACGGCACCTCCAAAATCAACGGCGCCTCAAACGCGCCCTCGATACCACACGTCGCGTCGTCGAACGCCGTTCGGATCGTCCGCAGTCGTCGGTACCGCCCTATCTCGTCAATCACATCGAACGTGAATCGCGCCGTCAGCTGCACCGTGAAATGCGTGAATTTAACGTGTCAGTGCTCCGTGAGGTTGTCCATATTGCACATCAACCACGCCATGCAACAACGCGCTTGTTTATCTGTGGGCATACCCACATGGCGCAACATGTCCCATTTAATGAACGTCAGACCTACGTGAACGTCGGGACCTGGACCGACGTCGTCATCGACATTACCACAGGCAAGCGACAGCTTCAGCGCTGCCCGTTCC
>CAIZHO010000090.1 GCA_903932805.1 uncultured Roseiflexaceae bacterium
CGTCGAACCCTCGACCGTCATGTCCATCATCAACGACAGCGCACCGACATTGTAGAAGCCGGTAAACAATCCCATCGTCACCAACGCGGGCATCATCAACTCTTTCATCCCCGTGAAGGCAGCAATGGTCAAGATTCCTAATCCGAAGGCTGTTCCAAGTCCACCAACAATCCCGATAGTCTTCTTTTTGATGGAGGTCGTGCTACTCAAGATGCCCATCAGGATCATCCCAATCAGCACACCACCGCCCCACATGGTATTGAACGACGACGTCTCTTTGATGCTCATGCCAAAGACTTCACCACCGAACACTTCGAGAATGGCATCTTGGAGGAAAATACCGACGATCGAAAAGATCACGAAAAAGAAGAACGCACGTACCTGCGGATTGATCTTGATCAGTTGAAAGGCAACGCCAAGCGCTTTGACCGGCGATACGCCTGCGGTCATTGACTGGGTTGCCATCACCCGCAGTGTCTCGTTGCTGCGCCGCTGTTCCATCCCCAAAATCGGGAGGAACGCGACAAATACCACCAATGGCGTGAACGCGTAGATGCGCTGCATTTCGGCGAAGACGAACGTCTCGCTGATGTTTGCCTTGATGACGATTGCTGCCGCGATGGCACTAATAATCGTGAATGTCCATACAACGGCAACGACCGCACCGCGTTTTTCGGAGTTGGTCACTTCCGCTATCAGTGCATGATGCGTGTCGCCCGTGGTGGCAATGCCTACTCCGAAGATAAACAACAGCGTAAAGCCAAACACATAGCCGAGTGTGCTGCCTTCGCTCATCATCTTGGCAGCGCCCGGCAAGAAGACGAACACCAGGCTCGACACCATGCTGCCAATAAAGAAATATGGCGTGCGACGATACCCAAAGAGCGGATAGCGGTCGGTCAATCGGCCCATAATTACCTGGAACGGCGAAAGAAAATGATGCATACCGATCATAATGGTGATAACGAATGCAGCAATTCCCAATTCGTGAATCGAAATCCGGTTAAAGTTACTCGTCAACAATGCAAACATCCAACCGGCACCAATTTTGGGAATTGCCAGTCGCAGGGTATTGATAACTCCACGACCCACGCGCAGTGCAGCTGCCATAGCTTGTCCACCTTTCAGCCATTTGTCGTCACAACAAATATGTAGTACCGACTCGTACGCAGAGTATAGCACCCGGATTTTCACGAACAGTCCACGTATTTCACACAAGGATTGGAATATTTGTACACAATAGCTCCACAAAAAAGCATACGCACAAAATGTGCGTATGCTGGTGCGCTAGAGCTTTGCAAAGCCATAACAGATGTAGTGCAAAGCTTAGATCATGCGAATAGATGTCTGCTCTTTCGACAAAAACTCCACACCGTTCTCGGTGACCAACACGTCTTCTTCGAGTCCGATATACCCTGCTGAGGTAATCACACCGAGTTCGAGGGTATAGATATTTCCCACTTCGACCTTCATATCGGGCGTCGAACCATAGCGCTCCCAGCGTGGGCCGAGGAGTGGTCCACCGTCGTGACAGGCTTTGCCGAGGCCATGACCGAATGCGTGCATGTACTCGTCATACCCTGCATCGATAATCACATCACGGGCGACGGCATCAACCTCATATCCTTTGGTGCCCGGTCGAAGCGCCTTGGCACCTTCACGGATTGCGAGACGAACCGTGTCAAACGCACGCTGGAGCTCGGCCGGCATTTCGGTTTCGCCGGGTTTGCGTACATACCACAGCCGCTGGATGTCTGAACAATACCCGTCCTGCTGGACGCCCAGGTCAATATGCACGATGTGACCAGCTTCGATTTTGATGTGCTCACTGGGCACTCCGTGACCGACTGCCGAATTCGGGCCGCTGTTGACAATCGGGCAGCCATCCCACGCCCAGGCCGCGGGCAATCCACGGCGCTGAAATTCACCGTGAATGAAATCGCCGATATCTTTTTCGCTCCGACCAATACGGATCTCGCGGTCGACGAGATCGACAATGTCTTCGGTCGTATTGATTGCCGCACGGATGCGGGCGATTTCGCCTGCAGTCTTGCGTGAGCGCAACGCACTCAAGAGCGGACCAGCGCTCACCAAACGCTCGACAAACGGCGTCCCGCGGAGCAGGTCTTGGAGCATCAGATGCATACCAACCGTCAGCCCATCCGACGTTTTGTCGTCCTTGCTGTAGTTGAGCCCGATCTGCCGTGGGTTGAGCGCGGTCAACTCGGCAATGAGTGCCTCGCGGATGCCTGCGTCATACGACACAATCCGCGGGAAGACTCCGTACGCTTCGACCCCTGGGGCATCGTAGCGGCCCACAATGGCAACGCGCTGGCCATTACGTGCATAGATAAATGCCGAAGGCCAGGTGACGTTGCTGCCGATTGCCAATTCGACGCCGGGATCCGGCGAAACAACGGTCTCGCGGGCAAACGTCAACCAGCAATCCAAATCGAACTCGTGGAGTAACGCAGCTGCCTGATCAGACTTTTCTTGATAGATGGTCATGTGTGTGCCTTTCACAATGAATCTGAATACCTGACAATCACCATCATGCGTGCGGGACTGCTTGGCGCATAATCGCGAGAATGGAACGTGCAATGGACTCGGCATCGGTATGCGCATCGACGCGTCGCAACAGACCCTGTTGTTCGTAGAATGCAATCAGTGGTGCAGTGGTGCTGTGGTATACCCTGAGCCGATGCGCAATAATGTCGGGAGCGTCATCTGGACGGATCGTCAACACGCCATTCTGCGCCGCACAGTGGGCCAACGCAGCAGGGTCGGACATGTGCACCGGGTATGTTTCGGTTGGTGTCACACACATGCGTCGACCACCGAGGCGTTCAATCACGACAGCATCAGGGATATCCAACAGGACGACCGCATCGATATGCCGCTCGTGTCCCGCAAAAATGCGTGGTAATGCAGCTGCTTGCTCCAGATTACGTGGATATCCGTCGAGCACAATACCCCGGTGGGCAGGGATGTGTCGACACTGGGTCTCGAGCACTTGCTCGATCATCGCATCCGTGACAAAGTCACCTGCATCAATCCGTTGGGCGATTTCAGCGCCGAGCCGCGAACCGGTTTGAATTTCTTCACGCAAAATAACCCC
>CAIZHO010000091.1 GCA_903932805.1 uncultured Roseiflexaceae bacterium
AAAACTGGCTCAAGCAAGGTGTTTAGGTCCGTTCGGTGTTCACTGCGCAATCGATTGGTACGAAATCGATCGTCAGCTACCCACTCGGAGTGCCCCACTGCTTCACAAAAACGCCGCCACAGATCATCACTCCCGACCGCTAGGTTAAACCACGCATCCTTGGCATGATAGACGCCATATGGCGAAATGCTGGGGTGATGATTGCCACTTGTTTTGGGGGCCTCACCGGTAGCGAAATAGCGTGCAGCTTGATAGGTCATGATCGAGAGTTGACCAGCGAGCAACGAGGTATCGATATACTGCCCTTCACCGGTGCGTTGCCGATGGAACGCAGCGACCATCACCGCATAGGCAGCATGCATGCCCGCAACCAGATCCGCAATCGCGATCCCTACCCGCATCGGAGCTCCATCCGGTTCGCCGGTGACACTCATCAGACCGCCCAAACCCTGCGCAATTTGGTCGTACGCAGCGCGCGTCCGATCGGGGCCAACCTGGCCAAATCCCGAAATGGAGCAATAGATTATGTCGTTGCGAATGACCGCACATTCGGCATACCCAAACCCCATGCGTTCCAAGGTCCCGGGAACGAAGTTTTCGATGAGGACATCACACGAAGCAACCAAACGGGACAAAATCTGTCCTGCTTCGGGATGACGCATGTTGATCGACATGCTGCGCTTATTGCGATTCACGCTGAGGTAGTAGCTGCTTTCTCCCCCTTCGAAAGGAGGACCCCATGCACGTGAATTATCACCGACCTCAGGCTGTTCGATTTTTATGACTTCAGCACCCATGTCACCGAACATCTGGGTACAGTATGGGCCTGTCAATGCACGCGAAAAGTCGAGCACACGCATCCCTGCTAGTGGAAGGGTCATGGAACATCCTGACTATCCGGTATTTTTGAGACCGGCTGCAATGCCGCTAATGGTCAATAAGATTGCATCCTCGAGTGCCTCGTGCCCTTCACCATCGGGGAACTCACGCAGACGGCGCAACAGTTCGACCTGAATGTACGAAATGGGGTCCACGTACGGGTTGCGGAGGGCAATCGATCGTTGCAGAATAGGGCTACGGGCAAGCAACGTATCGCTCTGCGAGATCAGACAGACCGCATGCACGCTCCGGCTGTATTCGTGTTCGATGGTCGTCATCATTCGCACGGCGAGTTCGTGATTCGTCACTAGTTCGGCATACCGTTGTGCGATGTACATGTCTGCTTTGACGAGAATCATCTGCGCATTATCAATCATCGAGCGAAAAAACGCCCACTCGCGATACATTTGTTGCAACAGGAGTTTCGCCGCGTCAGGGCCATCGGGATAGCCATCAACAAATACATCCACCGCGGTACCTAACCCATACCATCCGGGCAAGGTAAACCGTGACTGCATCCAGCTAAAGACCCACGGGATGGCCCGTAAATCTTCGATACGCTGGCTGTTGCGCCGCGCTGCTGGTCTGCTGCCGATTTTCAGACGGCTTATCTCGGCAATCGGCGTTACTTCACGGAAAAAGCCGACAAAATCGGGATTGTCATAGACGAGCCCGCGGTATGCAGTGCGAGAAGCAGTTGCCAACGTCTCGAGTGCATTTGTCCAAGCAGTCGGGGGATCAGTTGGTTGCAGAAACGCAGCCTTCAGCACGGCGTGCACGACTTGCTCGAGATGCCGTTTGGCCAGTGGCTGGAGCGAATACCGGTCCGATATGACTTCGCCCTGCTCGGTAATTTTGATTTGCCCCGCAACACTCCCCGGGGGTTGGGCCAAGATGGCTTCATTGGTAGGGCCACCGCCGCGACCGATTGATCCGCCACGACCGTGGAACAGCCGCATACTAATCCGATGCACGCTGCCGAGGTCGCGCAACTTCCGTTGGGCTTCGTAGAGTGCCCAATTTGCAGATACAAAGCCTACGTCTTTGTTGCTATCTGAATAGCCAATCATGATTTCTTGGATGTCAGAGCGCCGGGCGAGGTGGGCACGATACGTGGGGTTCTGCCAGCACGCGGAAATGACCTGTTCGCACGTCGCGAGATCGTCTCCTGTTTCGAAAAGAGGGACAATATCGATCCCCCCATTTGGCAGCTCGAGAACACCTGCTTCACGCGCTAGTAACAAGACCGACAACACATCGGAGACACCACGGGTCATCGACACAATCATGGTTTGGATGGTCCCCGGAGCGAGTTGTTGATTGATTGCGGTAACAATACGAAATGTTTCGATGATTTCGTTGGTCGGTTCTGAGTACTGCGGCTGTGCAGGGATGAGCGGACGAAGTGCATGCAATTCACGCACAAGCAGCACAGTGCGTTCCGCTTCGGAAAGTGCCAGATAGTTCGCAGTGATTCCCGCTTTGGCAAATACTTCAGCAATCGCTGTGGCGTGGCGCTCGCTATGCTGTCGGATATCGAGCGACGCAAAACTCATCCCAAAAACTTCGATCTGCCGAATGAGATCGTGCAACGCCCCATCAGCGACATCTTGACCGTTGTTCTGATTGAGCGAAGCGACGAGTATAGCGAAGTCAGCTAGGAGTTGATTGGT
>CAIZHO010000092.1 GCA_903932805.1 uncultured Roseiflexaceae bacterium
GCATGTGGCTGCGCAGGTCGTCACGCTCAAGCCCGGCACGTGCCCAACTGGCAAACGCTACTGCCCGCAAGCTCAGCCCTCGGGCTCGGCCGTCGCGGGCATGCTGAAGCCCAAACAGTCCTGATCTGGTGTGCGCGAAATCCAGCGAATCACATACGGCAATTGCTCGGGCCGGTGTGCGACATAATCGGCGGTGCCTTCCGGCAAGCGTTGCATGCTGTGGGCCCAGCCCGTATCATCCGCTGCCGCATCGATGGTAAACACAACCTCGGGGTCGAACCCCAATCCTGGCGTCAACACCGTCGCTGGGGCCGGATCGACAGCTAATGCGTCGATAAACGCCCGATATCCCGGTGCCGGCGATATATGCGACGGGATGCTCTGGCGCACACGCATGGCCTGTGCCGTCGGTGGAGCAGTCGTTATCAATGTTGCGTTATCGACTGGTCGATAATTGATGTGCGCGAGGTACATCAGGTCCATTGGGGTTTGCTTGAGATTGGTAATCGTCATCGAAACGTTCCATACCCGACGCTGTGCCCATATCCGCACTTCAGGAGTTGCCACATAATTGTCTTGGAACGCCACGGTATAGCGGAACGACCCACTCAGACTCACATAGTCCCCATCTGTGTCGCTCCCAACAGTCAACCACGCACGCTGATAGCGCGCATTGGGCAACTCACCATGCAGTGGATGCGTGTCGGTTGGTCCCGGTACGCCCATCCGCGTCGCGCCACAATGCACAAAAAATCCACCATAGGTATGGAGGTATGCGGTCGTCGGCTGCGGTTCGTCGAACATCGAGCGCATGCCCAACGCCCGACCGTCCATCATTGCCGACCAAATTTGCTGCCCCTGGTACGGCAACAACACCAGTTCACCGTGTGCATTGCGTACCCGAATCGCCAAAACTCCACTGCTGTAGGTAAACAACGTCGCGCTCAGTGCGCCGTGTTCGAGCAACACATGCTCTCGTTCGCGCCACATACCCGGATGTAACTGGATTGTTGTCATCGTGTCCTCATGCTTCTGTGTCGGTTATTTGGATACCATGCGGTGCATATGTAATGGCAATCTGTTGCATCTGTGGGAGCAGCGCTGCGACCGCACGCACAAACGCCGCGCGCTCCGCCGAATCGGGACTCGTGAGTACGGCGATGGATCCGCCATCACCGCCTGCGCCGTTGACTTTGTACCCAAACGCGCCATGTGCATCGGCGAGTGCGATGAGCTGCTCGACCGATGGGGCAATCAAGCCAGGATGCAACCCCCGCTGAGCAGTGGTATTGGCTTGCAACGCGTGCCCGTACGCCTGCAGATCGCCAGTACAGAGCGCCGCATACCCCTGTTTTGCGGCGACGCGCAGTGGGTCGAGCAGGGTATCAGCATCCGTCACTGTTTCGAGGCGTGCGATCACCTGTTGGTGAATCGCCGACGAAAGGTGTGGTGTCCCAATGTAGAACAACAGCAACTGGTCGTTGAGGGCTGCGATGGTCTTTTCTGTGAGCGGGATTGCGGTTACCGTTGCATCCGGGTAGTGTGCCATTTCGATGAAGCAACACCCACCATGCGCCACTCCGATTTGGTCTTGAATACCGCTCTGGAGACCGAGTTCATGCGTTTCGAGCAGGTGGGCAGCACGGGAAAGCTTCGCTGGTGGTTCGATATGCCCCTGCGCCGCGCGTAATGCACCAATCAAGGCAACCGACACCGCCGCAGAGGTGCCCGTCGAACATCCCGGCGGGATGGAAGAAGATACTGCTATCTCGGCATCATACGCATCGGGGATCGGATTGGTGGCAATGGCTGCATGGAGCAATGGGTGGCGCGGTGTGTCGCCGGGATAGTGGAGCAACTCCCCGTAGTTGTGCACCGCCAGCTGTACGGCCTGACGCTCCGTCTGTCGCGTCGAAAGCCGTACTTGCACCACAACCCCGGGATTGACCGCGAGGCTACACACCACCCCGTGACCGGCAAACCACGTGTCGGTCCATCCGCCGAGGTCACAGATGCGTATCGGTGCAGTGGCCGTAATGGTGCGTTGTGGCATAGGTTCTCGTCGACTCTGGTTGGTTGCCATCGTACCACACGGCACCGTCGCGTGTGTTGCGAGGTGCCGTGTGGTGGGACCGGGCCAATCCTATTCGCTGATGACGGGTGCGTCGCGATTCGTTTTGCGGAGCGGAACCTCAGGAAGTCCAAACAGCACCAACAAAAAGGATATTACGACCAACCAGATTGCGTCTCGATAGATCTGGGTAATGCTGTTGGTAAATGCCTGCTTGATCGCCTGACCGATGTCGTTACTCAAACCGACCGCGTTGGCGATGGCTGGCGCACGGCCGGCCTCGATCCCTGCCAAGATTGTTGGTAACGTGGCAGGATCGATTTGTTCGGATTGGATACGTTCTTTCAGCTCGGCAGGGAGCGCCGGGTTTGCGACGAGTGCGGTAACGGCAGTGGGATCTTTTTGCAACACCGCAGCATTGAGCTGAGTAGCAATGTTATCAAAGTCCGTATTGACGCTGGCGAGTAACGTGTCTTGGAGGGACATCCCATCAGACGAACCTGCAGCTGCTTCCTTCAAATCGAAGGCTTGTACCTGCTGGCGATATTCGGTCGGTAATGCGTTGACGATTGGCGCTGTTTGGATGGTGATCTGTGTGGTCAATGTTGTTGTCAATATGACCCCAAAGACCGCAGCACCGACTGCTTGGCCCAGCTGTTGAAAGAACTGGCGATTCGCCACCGCGGTGCCCATATAGGCAAACGGTATGGCGTTCTGCATTGCGAGATTGAGCAATGGGATTGTTGGTCCCAATCCGATACCCAAGAGCAACATCCGCCAGACAACATCCTCGGTCGAACTCGTCACATCGAGTTGCGTCATCGAGTAGAACCCAATCAGCATCATTGCAAAGCCAAACAAGATGAATGGCTTGTACCGTCCGGTCTTGGACACAAGTTGCGTGGCGACGATACTCCCCACCACGAAGCTCAGCATGAGTGGGATTTGTGAGGACCCAGACTCGGTCGCCGACACCCCTGCGACATTGACCAAAAACAACGAGAGAAACAAAAAAGCACCGAAGAACGCAGCCCCATTGAGGAACGATGACACTATGGTCACACTAAAAATCTTGTCTTTGAAGAGCGATAATTTGATAATCGGTGATTCTGCCTGCGTCTCGATATACAGAAACACTGCGCCAAAGACAACCGCAATGACGAGCAACCCGATGATCAGCGCAGAGTCCCACGGGTGAAATGCTTTGTCGAGGGTCAACGCCAGCAACAACGGTACGACCGACAACACGAGTGTCACACTCCCGCCCCAGTCAATGGCGGCTTTCACACCGCTTGCCAGTGTCGGCATCGTGCGCCAAATGAACAAGAATGCAACAATGCCTACTGGCAAATTGACATAAAAAACCCAACGCCAATTCAAGGTGTCTGTCAATGATCCGCCCAAAAAAGGTCCGAGGATGCTGGCTAATCCGAATACTGCTCCGATGAGCCCCATGTAGCGCGGGCGATCGGCCGGCGAAAACAAATCTGCTGGGATGGCGAATGCGGTCGAGGTCAACGCCGCAGCGCCCAATCCCTGGAGCACACGGTAGCCAATGAGTTGGAAGATATCCTGCGACGTGCCGCACAACATCGACGCCAACACAAACAGCGTGATGCCAGACAACAATACAATCCGGCGACCGTATAAGTCAGACAGTTTGCCATAAATGGGGATCATGGTGGTGCTGGCCAAGAGGTACGCGGTAGTCGTCCATGCGACGTATTCGATCCCTTTCAAATCAGCGATAATCGCCGGCATTGCGGTCGAAACAATCGTTTGGTCCAATGCGGATAACAGGAGTCCCAGCAATACACCCGCCAAAATAATGAGTTTCTGCCGGTGTGGGAGCGTCTCGGCATAATCGATGCGTTCTGAAATGTGCGTGCTCAATCGATATCCTTCGTGATAAATGGGAACGCTGCGGTCAGCGCTGCGGTTAACTGCATAATGACTTCGTTGGGGAGCTTGACCAACTGTTCTTCGAGCTGCCGGATGCGCATCGATTTGAGCTGATTGATCAGATAGTCGCCCCGATCGTTCAAATAGACACGCCGGACGCGCCGATCCGCGTCGTCCTCGAGACGATACACCAGGCCATCGACCTCGAGCCGGTCAATCAGTTGACTCGTGCTCCCGATGGTTAACCCAAGCGTGTGCGCGATTGTCGAGACGGTCGCCCCGTTATGTGAGTTGAGGTGCTTCAGGACGGCAAACCGGGGGGTCGAGATGTCGTGCGATTGGAGAACCATCAAAATCTCACCGATCCCGGTCATGGTGACGAGGCCGGCGAATTTCGCGAACAATACTGCGAGTTCTTGGACACCATGCGGTGCTATCATGACAAAATTCTCAATACTATGTACATACAACATACTTTGTACCAGAGTGCATTCTCATTGTCAACATAGGATGCGCAGATAGTTGTCGTTGATGAGTTGATAAGAGTTTACAGTTTTTGTATCGATATGTTGTATATACAACATATCTGCGCTCACTCTCGGGACGAGATTGTTTGGCGGTGACTGGCGATTCGCGGTAAAATCAGGCGTTACGGTCAAATAGATTGAGAAGATATGAACATTGCACGCATGTGCCACATGTTGGCAGCCCACGCAGTCACGATTGCAGCACTGACCAGCGACCTGAGTGAAGCCGAGGCATCGATTGCGTATATCGACGGCCAATGGAATTTCAAGCAGGTACTGGGGCATCTGTATGACGAGGAACAGTATGATTTCCGCACGCGTGTGTTCCAAACCATGAGCGCACCCGAATCGCTGCTCCCTGCCATCGATCCAGAAGGGTGGATTACAAAGCACAATTACTCTGGCCAAGTGTTCAGTGTGTGGCGAGATGGTTTTTTGACCGAGCGACGCAACAGCATTGCCTCTCTCGAGGCATTCACCAAGACCAATTGGGATCAAACGGTCAACGCTGATCATCTCGTTGGGTTGACTGCTGCGGATATTATGTGGTCCTGGGTTACCCATGACATTCTGCACATCCGCCAGTTGACCGAACTGCGGTATGCCATGGTTGCCCAGCAGGCAGGGTCGCACGCGATTGGTTATGCCGGCGAATGGTAGATTTCGCTTGCCTTTTTGGTGCCAACACGATAATAAATGAACAACCCTGCGCCGATGAAGTGCAGGGCGGCGGCCACCACCAGCGCGAGCGTGGTTGATGTTTCGCGTGCCAACACGGTTCCGATGATCGGTCCAATTAAGCGCACCGCAAACATCACCATGCGCTCTGACGGCATCACTGCGGTCACATATCCCGGAGGGCAACTGTCGAGCAAAACGTCCAAAATCACCAATTCAATGCCAGCCGTGCAGACACCCCACACTGCTGCAAAGAAGATCAACGGTGCCATGCTGGTCACTACAGCGGTGAGCAGCGGATAAATACCCAGCCCGATTGCACACACCCACAATATCAACACGCGGGCATTGTAGCGGGTCGCAAAATATGACCCCAACGTGTACCCCACCAGTAAGGTCACGCTCTGTACCATGGATACCAGACCAATCGCTGCGTCGTCTGCGTGCAATACCCGCACCCAATGCAGCGGAAAAAGCGGTAACGCCATGGTCAATCCAATTTGAAACACTGCTTGACATAACACAAATGTGCGAAATGCTGGATAGCGACGAAAGTTGTCGACCATGGTACGCAGGGCGGCACTGATGGTGGTCGGCGGGATGACTTTTTCGCGGCGCTCCGGTGGGACTTCGTATTTGCGGGCCGGGAAGAACGCCATGGCGATAAACACCGACGACACGCCGATGACGGTTGCATACCCATCGACACCCGTATGCGTTGCGAGGTACAACCCCGCCACATAGACGGCGATACCGTTGCACACACCCAGAATCGACCAGCGCAAACTCATCAGGAAGTACCGTCGCTGTACGTCGATAATCGACCCCATCACGACATTGAACACCAAGGTAAGGCTTGTTTGCGGAATCGTTGCGAGTGCAGCGATTGCAAGCATCAGCAGGATGGCTGTTTGGGCTTCAAAAAAAAGCGGGACGATAGCCATCAATGGATAGCTGAGAAAAAGCAAGAGCCGGCTCCACGCATACCATGGGATAACCGTTGTACTCCGTGCAATCATCATGCCAATCGGTACCGCCAATAGGAGGCCAGCTACCGCAGGGAGGGACGTTAGGAGTCCGACTGCCAACGGGTCTGCGCCGAGGCGGGTGAAGAGGACCGGGATGAAGATTTGGACACCTTCGACCACACCGACGCCCATTCCGTCGTACATCCCGCGCGACATGTTCCGCTCGTCCCCGTCTTTGGGAGC
>CAIZHO010000093.1 GCA_903932805.1 uncultured Roseiflexaceae bacterium
ACACCGACAAGCAAACTGCCCCGAACATCAATGCTGCCGTGGCCGCTATTTGGCAGGCATTGCGTGATACCTGCACACGAAATGGATTGCCACAGCTCCGTCTCGAGCTCGAGCCAGGCCGTTCTATTGTGGCCCGGGCAGGGATCGCCGTATACCGCGTTGTCGGCGCCAAGACGATCAAAGACGTGCCCCGCTGGGTGCATGTCGATGGCGGGATGGCCGACAATATTCGTCCCGCACTGTATGGGGCAACGTATACCGCTGTCGTCGCTAATCGCGTCAACGCCCCGGCCGACGAGGTCGTCAATGTGGCTGGCAGATATTGCGAGTCTGGCGATGTCTTGCTCCATGAGGCGTCATTGGCACGGCCGCAGGTAGGCGACATCGTCGCACTCGCGGTATCGGGCGCCTATACACTCAGCATGGCCAGCAACTACAATATGGTGCCGCGGCCCACTGCGTTGTTGGTACGCCCAGGGACCATTCAGGTGATGCGTCGCCGTGAGACATACGCCGATTTGTGGCGCCACGACGGCTAAGCAGCGACAAATCTACGGTACCATACAGACGTACAACCGTGAATGTGAGGTCTGCGATGACGAACCAGTCCGGCTCTGCCGCTTGGACATGCCCTACCTGTGGCGCAATGGCCAGTATCCTCGATGCCACCTGCCCTAACTGCCGCACTGTCCGCACGCTGACACCAACGGCGCAACCTGCAATGCAATCAGCAGTTGGTGCACCGTCAGTCCCATTGACCGCTGTGGTGGCCGTCGGTGCGGCCGGGGTGCTCGGCTGGTTGGGGCGTTACATGGACCAAAAACCGCGATCACTACCCGGCGCCAAACCTGCGTCGCGGATTGTGGCTATTGTGTTGGCGTTTGTGTTTGGATTCGTTGGGGCGCAGTATTTTTATATGGGGCGACGCATTTTGGCGGTCTTGAGTGTGCTGTTTTGTTGGACCGGGTACCCTGCCGTCATTGGGATGATCGACGGCATGCGGATGCTGTTTATGTCTGATCGTGAGTTTCGCCAACAATGCACCTAGTGCAATCGGTACAAACGCACCGCTGCACTGCAGCGGTGCGTTTTTGTGTTGATTAGGCCAAATGAAAGACTTCGGTCAGCGTGAGCAATGACGTGTCGGCCGCACCGTTGTCGAGTTGCACAAAAAAGTCCGCCATTTCTGCCTGCCAGCGGGCATTGACCGCTTCGGTCTGCATGCCTGCCACCGCGGCGGCAAAGTTTTCGCATTCGACATAGCCAACCAACAAACCGTCGTCTTTGAGAAAGAGTGAATAGTTTTGCCAGCCATGGCGTGATAATGCCGCCAACATCTCGGGCCAGACTGCGGCATGGCGGTCCGTGTATTCCGCGAGGCGGTCCGGTTTGACCTGGAGCAAAAAACAGACTCGTTGCATCATCGTTCCCTTTCGGTTGCTGTGCCAATGCTAGCATGGTTTTTGCCGGTTGGGGGTTGCGGTTCCGCAAGCGCTTGTCGAAGATTCGTGCTATATTTCTGACAGCATCGCACACGCTTGCATCAATATGACGGTTTCGATATGCATATCACCACTGCAACTGCCTCACAGCCCGAATCGACCGAAGCGCAGGTAATGGCGCGTGTCCGGCGGGCCGGTCGCGGGAGTGTCTGGTGTGCCGAGCGTCTTGTGCTCGGACTGCCACGCAACGCCATCGATCAGGCACTCGGACGGCTAACGAGCAAAGAGCAGCTTATCCGAATCGCGCATGGGATCTACCTGTACCCTCAGGTTCACCCACTCCTCGGCATGCAGCCTGCATTGCTCGCGGATGTCTTGCAGATGTATTCGGACATCGGCGTTGGTCCGTTGATCCCCACCGGTGCAACGGCGGCGGCCTTTTTTGACCTCTGCGAACCAGAGCAAATGGTGATTCACTATGGTGGCGTTGGGATAACTCGCACCATTGCCACTGCACGGTGGACCCTGTACATTCGTCCCGTTGCAGCGCGTGCAATCGATGGGTTGCATCCACTCACCGCAATACTGATCCAGGCAATGCGACATATCGGCCAAAAACACTGGAACAGCACGCATACGCAGCTTCTTCGGCACAGGATCACTGGTACATCGGCAGCAATCATCTGCGATCAGGGAGCGCTGTGCCCTGCCTGGATGCGCCCAATCATCACGACATTGCGAATGCACCCTAGTACAGCTGCAAGTACGATGTGATTTTTGGAGCCAAAATCGGCGCGATGTACGTGGCAAATTCGAATGTCAGATGATGTTTGTCATAGGTGAACGGCACGCCGGCTGGTGTCATCAGCGGACAAACTCCGGAGTCACACAGGAGCGCAAATTTGTCGACAAAGAGGTACCCCGAACGTTCCGCCGCGATCGAGAGTTGCCGTTCTGCCTGCTTGGGATACTGAGTGAAGCGCACGAGGGTCGTCGTGTCACGACCGTACATCTGTAGCGCATCGTCAAAATCGATCTCTGTACTGAGGTAGTTGCCCAGGATGATGACGTTGCGGACTCCTACGGCGTGCATATGGTCAATCAGGGCGACGGTGGTGGGTGTTCTCGCGTCTGTGGTTC
>CAIZHO010000094.1 GCA_903932805.1 uncultured Roseiflexaceae bacterium
CCCAAGATGCGAGTGTATCGGTAGGGAGCGCGCCGCCGCCGATGGTGCTCGTCGACGCACGTACCTCCCAGGGCGAACCGAGCTGTTGTTGAAGCATATGGGCGCGCTCAGACAAGGTGCTGCGTGGGGTGCTGATCATCTGCCAAATAGGAATTTCGGCTTCTGCGTGCTGCATCACATAGGCGAGTAATGTCGCATGGATACCCGCAATGCTCGTCTTGTCGAGGCGTACCGCCCGCATCAACGGGTGCGTACTCAGGCGCTGCAGCACGCTGTTCTTGCCGACGATCAGTCCCGCTTGCGGGCCACCGAGCAGCTTATCACCGCTGAAGCAGACCAGGTCGGCCCCTGCCGCAACGGTTTCGGGAACACATGGTTCGGCGGTCAACCCATATGCCGTGACATCGATGAGTGATCCGCTGCCGATGTCATCGACAAGCACAATCCCATGCCGTTGTGCGAGTGCTGCTAATTCGCGTTTGTCCGGCGTATGGACAAAACCCAGTTGACGGAAGTTGCTTGTGTGCACGCACAATATCATTGCTGTACGGTCAGTAATTGCAGCCTCGTAGTCTCGGACATAGGTGCGGTTGGTGGTGCCGACTTCGACCAACGTGGCACCGCTTTGCCGGAGGACATCCGGTATGCGAAAACCACCGCCGATTTCGACTGCCTCGCCGCGTGACACGATGACTTCGCGCCCTGCAGCCAATGCCGTGAGAATCAACAGCACCGCTGCAGCGGTGTTGTTGACCGCTACACCGCCCTCGGCTCCGGTGAGATGGGCTAACAACGGCGACAGATGGCGGTTGCGTTCGCCACGGCGACCGTGTACTAAGTCGTATTCTATCGATGCCGAACCCGCGGCTGCCTGCATCGCGGTCTGCGCTGCAATGCTCAGTGGTGCCCGCCCAAGATTGGTCTGCAAGAGCACACCGGTGCCGTTGAGGACTGGCCGCAACGTTGGTGTACACAACACGTCGAGCGCATGCACGACGCGGGCCACGCAGGTAGCCATGTCAGGGACGACGCCTTGTGTGCGGATGTCTGCGAGGACCGTACGACTCATGCTGACTACCATGCTGCGCGGGGCGGCAGTCAGTGGCGCAACGGTCGTCACCAGGGCATCAACAGACGGGAGCGAACGAAAAGGGTGCATGACGACCTCTGTGCTGTTGATTACGGGAGCATCGATTGGAGAAAGCGTGGCAGGACCCCGCCCCCCAGGAATCTGCCGAGTACGGTCACCAGTACCAGCAGACATACCACGAGTATCACGAGCCCCGTCGAGCGGAGCCAATCCGCCCGGGCCGAAACCGGAGCACGTGTAAACACCTGCTCAGCGCCGGGCACCATACGCAATTGGGGGTACCCCCAGAGCGGGTCGATGTCGATGTTGCCGAGGACACGGCGCGCACGAGTCACCGCCAGATCAATGGGTGTGCCGTCGAGGATCGCGTTGTAGCAGGTTGCCGCGTATCGGGTAATCACATCCGCACGACACATCCCTCCAAACGCAATTGCCGTTACGAGTGTCCGATTCAGCAGCAACGCTGCATAGATTTGAGGCAACGCCAACAGCTCTGCACTATGTGGGCCTGTGGGGGTGATGACGACCATGCCAATGCTTGGGTAGTGCTGGAGCATATCTTGGAGTTCATCGATGTCGATGGTCGTGTCGTAGTGCATGGTGACGACCTGGTCGGCGTCGAGGGTGACTGCCGCCACGAAGTGGATGATGTGCGGCGGGTTGCGACGCAGCGCAACGTCGATGTCGGTGCTGGTAGCGACGACGACGATATCGATGGTGATGCGTTGTTGCGCTATTTCGACCGACAACAACGAATGCAACAGCCGTAGCGCATCACTATCGGCTTCGCTCACGCAGACTAAGACCCGCAACGGACCTCCGCTTGTCAGAGTCGGAGCAGGATTGACGACGGCTGAGAGACGTACCACCGGGAAGTCGTCGGACCGTGCCGGTGCCCATGGTTGGCTCGCAGCAATGCTCGCCCACTCCCAGGGGAGAGCGGCGAGTTCGGGTACGGCAATTTGGAGTTGAATCTGCACGCGACGCTTGCTCCGCAATGCGATCGCTGCAGCACGTTGCATGAGGTCTTGGACTTCGGTCGGGTAAAGGACAGCGCCGAGTTCACGCCCGAGTTCATGCGGGTCGTCATAATACACGGGCGTCGGTGAACCGAGCAGTCGCGCACCGATATCGAGCAATCGCTCGGGGATTTGGATGGGCAAAACGAGATTCTGGGCTTCGCAGAACGCGTAGAGGACAAACGCATTATGTTCGTCGATCCCGATCGAAAGATGCAGGGGCATGACTTGCATGAGAGCCTCCTACGGGCGTGTGCGTGCGTCAAGCGCCTGGGTGTAGAGTGCGAGATTTTGTCGTGCGACCACAGGCCAATCAAAGGTCTGCATCACAATTTCAGCACCCGCCGCCCCCCATTGGGGCCACTGTTGGCGGCCAGTCAACATATCTCGCAGTCCGTCGTAGAGCGCAACAGTACTGCCTGGTGTGACGAGTATACCATTGACGCCTGTAAAGACTTTGTCAGGGATCCCACCTGCGGCGGTGGCCAGCACGGGCAAGCGATGAATCATGGCCTCGAGGGTCACCAGCGATGACCCTTCGTAGAGTGTTGGATGCACGAACATATCGGCTGCTGCGTACAGGTTCTGCAGATCGTCGTCGTCGACACGACCCGCAAACGTGACCTGTGCGGCGATTCCGAGGTGCTGCACCAATGCCTCGAGCGCTGCGCGTTCTTTGCCACTACCCACCAAGATCCAACGCCAGCGCTCAGGCAACAGCCCATTATGTACTGCGCGCGCCAATGCTTCTGCGAAGAGATGGTACCCTTTGTTGCGCTCGAGGCGACTGACGCTGAGCAGCACCATGTCGTCGTGCGGGGCGTATTTGGTACGCATCGCATGGGTCTGCGTCGGCGACACCGGGGCCAGGTTTTCGCTACTATCAATCGCACTGGGAACGACCACTACGTTGGCCGCATCGACGCCCAAATAGAAAGGCAGATCAGGTGCAGTACATGCATCGGTGGCAATGGTGTAATTTGCCTGACGATGACCGTGGCTGTACATCGCACGGAACGGGATGTATGCCAGCCGTTTGCGCCAATCTTGCGTGCGGTATTCTTCGAGACCATGCGGATTCGCAAAAAACGGTATTGCTCGTAAGCGTACATCTGCAGCCCGTGCGACGGCATACCCATAGGCGCACAACCCCTGCGTATGGACGATGTCGTACGCACCAGCTGCTACGCGCTGCCCCACCAACGCTCCTTGGGCGAGCGTATAGCGCGGGTAGTTCAATTGCCGCCCCACGATAGAATTGGGGCGCAAAAAAGGACTCGTGTAGTCGTAGCGCATGGTCTCAACCCGCATCTGGGTGCGCAAACGGGCGAGCCCGGCTGCATCGTCACTGTGTTGGACGTAGAGGGTGATGTCGACGCCGAGGCGGGCGAGGTGGGTGGTCAAATGATAGACATGGCGCTCGATACCGCCATAGCCGTGGAGCGGGTAGACGACACGGGCCAACATGGCAACACGGATTGGTACACTCATGATTGTGCTCCGATTGCATCATAGTGGGCCAACATCTGCGCGATGACGACATCTTGGGCGAAGGTTCGGCGTGCATGCTGCAGACTGTTGACGCGGAGCTGCGCCGCGAGTGCAGCATCCCCAGCGAGTCGCTGCGCTGCCGCTACAAATGCATCCAGGGTCGTGGCAAGCAGGCCGGTCGTACCATCGATGATAATCTCGGGTGTCCCGCCGGTCGGCATGGCAATGATGGGTGCACCACACGCAAGGGCCTCGAGCAATACCCGACTGAGTGGCTCGTCCCACGATGATGGGAACCACAGGGCCTGACACCCAGCCATCAGACGCAAGACATCGTTGTGATCAACCCAATCGAGCACGATACATGGCACCGCCGCGTCTGCTGCTGCTGCCACGATAGCTGCTTGGAGGGGTCCGTCGCCGGCAATGACGATGGCTGGTGGACGGATACGCCTAATCAGCTCCGGTATGAATTGGGCACCCTTGTTGGCACTCAACTTGCCTACAAACAACACGTACTGCGCGGGTACGGCTATTTGTAGCGGTGTACTGACCAGTCGCTGGATTGCATCGACATCGACCATGTTGGGCACGGCGTGCACGTTTGCCGTCGGGACCAACGCCCGCACCCGTGCCGCCATGTGGGCCGATACCGCAATGACCAAATCAGCGCGGGCGATGAGTTCGGCACGTTGGCGCATCTGCCATGCATAGAACGGCGTCAGCAGACGTGTGCCGATGGAAGCACCGCGCAGTTGCAGGGTGCGCCAAATACCGCTCATACTGCGCTGGTCGCCGACCATGTGCATCCCCGTTGCCTGCATATCCCACGGCCAGTGATCGCGTACGGTAATGACGATCCGCGTGCGATTGGTGCGCAGTGGCAGGGCGGCTTGGGCTGCCAACATATGTTGGGCATGCACAATCGTGGTGGCACTGGGGTGGAGCAACGTGCGGATCTGAGCACGCAGCGCAGGCACAACCATGACCATCCGTAGCACCTGACGGATCTGGCCGTTTCGGTCTTTCTGATGATGGTCCTCGACCGTCGGGACTCCTGCGATGTCGGTCTGTTCACTGCCCGATTGCCCATCTGCGCGGGGAACCACTGCAGTGACGTGGGCACCCTGTGCGAGCAGCGCGGTCGCGAGCGCATGTGCGCTCCAGCCCGCCCCGCCGCATTTGGGGGGGAAGACATCGCTGGGCATCACAATGTGGCGTTGGCCGCTCATGCGGCTCCCCGGGCTGCGGCGACGAAACGTTTCACACGATCGACATCGACAGGCTCGGCGATTGCGCCGCCCATTTTGATGCTTGACCCGACGATGACCCCATCTGCCACACTCATGAAGGCGGCGATGTTGCCGGCATCTGCCCCGCTCCCGATGATGATTGGCCGGTCGCCGGCGAGAGCTTTTGCTTCACGCACTTTGCCCAAATCAGGCGCGTCACCGGTCATCCGCCCCGAGACAATTAATGCGTCTGCCCCAAAAAAACGCGTCCACTCGATGTGCGTCGCCAAATCGATGCCGGGGAATCTGACGGAGTGCTTCTTGTCGACATCGGCCAGGATTTTGATCGATTCGGCATGGAGTTCTGTCCGGCGGCGCAGCAAATCAGCTGCACAGCCCTCGTCGAAACTGCCGGCATCCCAGACACCGGCACCCGTGAACATGCAGACGCGGATGAATTCGGCCCGGGCGGCGATTGCAATGGCCAGCAAGGCCACCCCGCCGTTGTGGACCAGATTGATCCCCATCGGCAAAGGGCAGACAGCACGCACCGCGGCGGCCACGACTGCGTGTGCGGCGATGCTTTCGGGCGGGATGTGGGCACCAGCACGGAACGGAATGTCCCACATGTTTTCGACGATGATCCCGTCACAGCCGCCGGCAATCAGTGCCTCTGCATCGGATTGTGCATGGCTGATGATATCGCGCATCCCATAGCCTTGGTACCCAGGTGCACCAGGCATCGGCCAGCAGTGGACCATCCCGATGACTGGTTTGGCAGTGCGAAAAATATCGGCCAGCGTGGTGATTTGCAAGCTGTCGAGGTGTGCTTTCCAGATGGGTGGCATGGATACTCTTTCTCTGACTACTGCGTGAGCCATAACGGGAGCGTCTGTTGATTATCGCTGAGAAAACGACAAATCTCGCGGCGCGTCGGTTCGATGTCTGCGGCACCGCGGCGACTCGCCGTAAGCGCACCGGCCGCATTTGCGACGGCCAACGCGTCGACGACGGACGCACCATGGAATAGTGCACTACAAAAGACACCGCCGAAGGTGTCGCCGCAGGCGGTGGTGTCGATGGCATCGACCACATACCCCGGATGCGTGATGCGCTCTGCCCCGATGGACACCGCGGCCCCGCGTGCACCGCGCTTGGTCACGATCATCTCGGCGTAACTCCCCAAAGCCCGTGGAACAGCCGCGACTTCGCGTTCGTTACCCATCAACACGGTCAATGGTGCGTCGAGCTGCGCCAAAATAGGGATCACGAGCGGCGCAAGCGGATCACATAAGTCGAGTGACGTCTGCCAGCCTGCGGCGTGCGCACGGCGCAGGGCCGCAATGGTCAGGGCGCGTTGCGGATCAGCCAGGAGCGCATGCCCGCAGACATGCAACCAGCCGGCCACATCTGTGGGCTGGTCCGGTGCGTGCCATTGCACATTGGCACCGCGCGCACTCAAAAATGTCCGCTCCCCACCGGGCGTTACAGGGATGATGCACAGACCGGTTGCTTCGGTGGCGTCATATTGCACGGTCTCGATGTCTACTCCGGCATCCCGAGCGGTGTTGCGTACTTGGTCGGCGGCAGGGTCACGGCCCACGCGGCTCCAGAGGCGCACGGCGTACCCGAAGCGCGCAATAGCCACGGCACAATTGAGCCCTGTGCCGCCGCTACTCCAGGTGACACCGTGCGCTAAGACGTCACCGCCTTCGTGTGGCCAGGCGTCGATTGCCAGGCTCACATCGACATTCATATCCCCTATTACGGTTACGACGTGGCGTGTATCTGTCATGTGCAAATTATACCGTCAGCGACGGCACATGGGAACGTGACACGCAGGTGCATGTGTCGGGGATTGACAAATAAATAGGTTTTGGCTAGGATACTTTTATTACGTATTGCGTAAATTAATAGACAACTGGTGCTCATTCAATTCTGCGTGCAGATGCGCATATCTTTGTACCCAAAAGACATATATAGGAGGTCTCTATGCGGCGATTCCTCTCTATCAGCGCACTCATGGTTGTCACGTTGCTGTGTATCGATGCACCGTATCTCGACCAACAAGACACAGTTCTGGCTGCGAGTATGCAACCAACCCCGATCGCGCAGGGCAGTACCAGCGCCAAGCCGCGCACCGCAACCCGTACGCGTACGCGTACTGCGACGCGCACCAAAACCCCTGTACGTATCACCGCCCGCGCAACACACACCAAATCACGGACAGCGACCCGGAGCGGCTTGCGTTCACCGACGGCCAGACCGACGCAGTCGGCAACCAAATCTATGACTCCGACAAAGACATCAACCACCACACCAACCAAAACACCAACGAACACGCCAACCCAAACGCCAACCCAAACACCGACCAACACACCGACCAACACACCGACCAACACACCGACGAATACACCGACGAACACACCGACGAACACACCGACCAATACACCGACCAATACACCGACCAATACACCGACC
>CAIZHO010000095.1 GCA_903932805.1 uncultured Roseiflexaceae bacterium
AGACAAACCGATAGCAGCCTGGAGCATAAGCACAGGGACGATGACAAATAATCGATAGTGATACGAGCTTATCGGAATCGTATAGACCGCCAACGCAGTAATCCCACCCCAAAACCAACCGAGCACGAGCATGCTTCGGCGGGTATGGATGTGGTTGTGCACAATCGCCGTACCAATCAGAAACAAGGCAGCCGTGATTGCGTCCAAAATAGGAACATTTGCGTGATAGAAATCAATAAACGGACTCGTAAAAATAGCTTCTAATGCCATTCGGTAGAGGTACAGGACATACACCGGCACAGATATATCGTTCAGTGCAGCCTCACGGTATACCCAACCCGACACGAACGAACCATCGGTAATCAGGCGAGAGAAAAACTCCTTCGGCAAGACAACTGCCCACACCAACTGCGGGAGCAACCCCAATACGGCCAACCCGATGAACAACCCAATTGCAGGCAACGCCGGCAAAACGGTTGTGCGGTCGACTATCAACCACGACACCAAGATGAGTACGCACAACACTGCCCACGCCCAAGCATCAACATAAAAATTGGCATGCATTGCAAGCATGAACGCTGCAATGGCGGCCGGCCATGCTTTGCGTGTCGCCACCAGTTGCCAGACACCCCATAAGACGATAGGCAAGAAAATCGCCGCATAGATGTACGAAACTGCAACTTGGCGGCTAAAGTGAATATGCGTATGAGCGAATGTAAGCAAAAGTGCGCTCAAAAAACCTATTCGTTGCCCATATAATTGGCGACCCAAAAGATAGATCGCTCCTATCGACGATACCCCCGCCAATGCAGGCATAAAGCGTACAACCCAGGCTTCGCTCCCAAACGCATCTATGAGCCCACTGAGGAGTGTCAAATAAAACGTTCCCACTCCATCCATAGCGGTCAATGTATATGCTAGTGGTCCTGTCTCGATAAACATGTTCCGTGCCCACCAGCCAATCAACCCCTCATCTCCATTCAGAATATTTGGATAATCGTTGAGCCACACCAATCGCATAGCTGCTCCAACAATCATCAAACCGATGATCGGGAGGACTTCACGCTTGTACGTTGCCCACCACTCACGAACATCCCCCTGCGGTCTCACCCCCCACAGGATCAACACCCATCCCCACACATAGCAATAGTTTTGTACGATTGCATAGCGTGTGCGTGCATCTGGATTGATGCTGGCTGAGGCCTCGACGAGCGCTGGTAATGAAAATTGGATGTATTGCCGGACGCAAACAATCAGTAATACGAATATTCCAGCAAGCAGGACTATTGGCTGCGTTATTGTCAGCGGTCCGGTTTGTTGGCCATCAATTGCGCCACGTCGCCGTTGCACTTCAAACCCTATGATCGTCACAGCAATGGTCAACAATCCAACGAGTCCATCAGCACGTACGAGGTCATCAGACGTACCGAGTGACCCGGTCATCAAAATCAATACGATTGATGCAACACCTGTTATGAGGATCCACGGCTTGATACGTATCATGAGTGACGCTTTCTACATTTCCTATGTACGTATCATCCCGCATGTACCTTGTGTCATTCCTCAACCGAGCACCTCCTTCCTAAAGAAAACCATAAATTGACGCAATGCCTCGCCGTACGATGCTATTTGTGAGGCAACGGTGGCATATTGAAGAACTTAATATTAACTCCAGATTGACCAATGTCTGCATGCTGACTGGCACGTTCATGGAACGATTATCTGTTGTAACCATACACAGTGAGACAGTTCACACAATATTCTTTAATTATTTTCTCTATTTATCAGATTTCGTACGTCAAAACGTCATGTATTTTCTCCGCTGAGAGTGTTACACTGAAACCATGTTTATCAGCGAGGCATGGTATGACGATCAAAAAAATACTCATAGTAGTGGGTGTGTTTGCATGCATCATGTTGGCAGTACTACCGACAACGTCTGTCGGACCAGTGCGAGCAGCTACAGATTCACAGGCAAAAAGCGAAGGAATTCGTCGCACTGGACGAACAATCGCTGGCAGAGTAGTCCCTACAACGACGAACCCCACTATCAATGTGGCGAACGGTGGTTCACGCATCGTTGCAAATACCTCATTCGAACTACAAGCCGACAACGGGATGATTTGTGAATCTGACATGCGTGGTTGGTTGACGACGCACCCCGTCCAAGGATCGTGTCGCGTTTTCGAAGTATGGACCAAAAATGCGGCCAACGATAGTTTGATCGGGAACGGTGCGCCTGATGGGACATATTACATTGAGCTGAACGCATTTACGGTATCAATGGCCTACCAACCGATTTGTATGGTCGGCGGAGAGTCGTTTGATTTCGAATTCTATCATCACGTCCGCAATTGGAGTGACACCAATACCATTGAATTCCGATTTGGTATACCGAGTGGCCTCTCAGCAGGGTCCAAGTCGTCTGACTCGTACACCCGGCAAATTATGCGTGGTGTTAACGTCCAAGGTGCGAGTGGGAGCACTGCAACCGCAAGTGTGACCTCCTATGCAGGCACGACTGACACCGCTGCGGTGGTGCAGGCATCGCCCATAAAGAATTGGGTGAAGTTCTCGGGTACACATGCTGTGGACGCTGGCTTTGGTGGCGTCAAAAATCTCGGCTTTTTCGGCATTCTTCCCGCTGGTGCATCGGCGAATTTGGTTGATAAAGTGTCTGTTGACTTCATACCCCTCGTCGACTTAGGGACGAGTCGCGACCAGACTGCCGATGAACAGGGTAGCCCAGGCTCGATCAACATCCGCATCAACGGCCGGGTTGCTGCCGGTACCAAAATTGCACTCCGTCGCAAAACGGCAGACGCAGGAGACGCAGTCAGTGATACCGACTTCAGTATTGGGACAGTAACTGCAGGAGTCAATGGCACAGCGACGGTCACGCATACTGCGGGCAGCAATGTCTGGCTCATCGAAATTCCTGCAGGCGACTATGATGGCGGCCTTATTGCTGCGAATAATCAAGGTGGGCTCACCATACCGGTCACCTATGCGTATGACATGTCACCCGAATCGACAGAGTATGCGTATTTTGAAATTGCTCCACCGGGAGAAAACGGTTCTACCGATGCGACGACGTTCATGACCGGTGACCCCATCTGTGACAGCTCATCCAAGACCGACGGCGTTGTCTATACCATCACCAATGTCAATCCCACCAACACCCCGACGCGGACACCGACGAGTACATTCACCCCTTCACGTACACCAACGTTGACTCCTACGCCGACCCCCTCGGGGCAATCCATCACCTTCCCCGCGGTCCCTGACAAAGTCGAAGGTTCACCTGCGTTTACCTTGGCTGCGACCAGCTCATCGGGGTTGCCGATAACCTATACCTCGAACTCACCGTCGGTCTGTGCCGTTGTGGGCAACACTGTTACCATCCTCGGGCCTGGCGATTGCGACATCGATGCGGATCAACCTGGTGGTACGACCGGTGGCGTGACGTATACCGCTGCTTCCCAAGTGAATCGTGTCTTCAAAATCAAAGCAACGCAATGGATTACATTCCCGCCGATTACCAGCAAAGTCTATACACTGCCCGATTACGACACGACATCAACTGCTTCTTCGACACTTCCGGTTACGTTGACATCGACGACCACGTCA
>CAIZHO010000096.1 GCA_903932805.1 uncultured Roseiflexaceae bacterium
CTTCTACCGCATCTATGGCGGTGGGGGGTTGTTTGGCACGTATTATCTTTTGAAGCATACGCCAGCCAAAATCGACCCACTATCGGCAGAGAACATCTTGGTGTTCAGCAACAGTGTCGTGGCTGGGTATCCTGGCGCAGGGTTAGTACGCTACGTCGTAACAACCAAATCCCCGCTCAGCTACGGGATTGGTGAGACGCGTACCGAAGGTCCGTGGGCCGTTTCGCTCAAGAAGTCGGGGTTCGATGCAATCATCGTGCATGGTCGTTCAGAGCGTCCCGTCAGCCTCGTCATCGAAGACGGCGTGCCTCGTATCGTCGATGCATCGCCTCTGTGGGGCAAAACTGTCGGAGCGACCACTGATACCATCGCCCAAGAGTACGATCGGGCCACCGACGTCGCGACAATCGGTCCCGCCGGTGAGAACCTCGTCCGCTATGCAAGCATCGTGAGCAGTCGGACCCATCAAGCCCAACGCCACGGCGTCGGCGCTGTCATGGGCTCGAAGCATCTCAAAGCAATAATCTTGATAGGCGGTACACTCCCCCCCATTGCCGATCCTGACAAAATGGCAGCAGTAAATGCCCGCTTTGCTGCGGACATGAAAAAGAACACGCTGTCCATGTGGCAGAAAGATCTGCCAGGGTTTGCCGTTTGGGTGCATACACATGGCCTCGACGCAGCCCTCAACACCGAGAACTACCGAACTGCTTCGTTCGAATACCTAGAAAACTACAAAGCCTCGACGTGGATGCCGTATTTTCAAGCAAACGCAAAGTGTCCAGGGTGTCCCAATGACTGTATCAAGATCTATCACAATCACGATGCAGACCTTGACATGCGGGCGGGCGGTATGCACCAAGAGATAAGCGGTACCATGGGGCCAAACATCGGTACGCAGCACCCGCGCGCAGTCATGCGCTACAACAATCTGTGCAATCAATATGGTTTGGATCCCGTGTCGTTAGGGTTCACCCTTTCGTTTGCCATGGAAGCAAACGAACGCGGTCTTATTCCCACGCATTTCTTGGAAGGGGCCAGCCTACGCTTTGGCAATACCGATACCACGTTGCAAATGGTTGAACATATCGTCAAGCGTACCGGCTTTGGCGATATATTGGCAGAAGGCTCAATGCGGGCCGCTGCCAAAATCGGCAATGGCACAGAGCGCTATGCGATGCATGTCAAAGGGGTAGAGCTTGTCCCCTTTGAACCTCGTAGTCAGAGCAATTTGGCACTCGGCTATGCGACTGCACCCATCGGGCCACGGTATGACATCTGCGAACACGATTGGGATTTCGACACACAGGTAGGATGGGATCACTCACTCGATTATGCACGGACCCTCGGTATTGTCGAGCGCATCCCCATGGAGTACCTCGGCCCCAAGAAAGTACGCAACTACAAAGCCCTACACACCCTTTGGTCTGCTGCAGACGCACTAGCGTTTTGTATCTTTGCCATTGCACCGACCCGCGCGATGAGCCTGCAAATGATGACCGACATGCTCGCAGCCGTAACAGGCTGGGAAACGTCTTCGTACGAATTGCTCCGCTTCGGTGAACGAAGAACCCATCTCATGCAACTATATAACCGGCGCGAAGGCATCGATGCGAGCGCCGATACGCTCCCTGCACGATTTTTTGAAGAACCAATCGATACGGGCGACAAAGCGGGCGTTGTGCTCGACAAAGTTGCATTCGATGCCGAAATTGCACTCTACTATCAGATGATGGGCTGGGACGAAGCGGGAGTTCCACGGGTCGCGACCCTCTACGAATATCACCTCGAATGGGCAATTGACCAACTGCCTGTCGCTGCGCCGAAGCCAGTCCGAGCCGCACAACCGACCAAGCCCCGCAAAACAACATCGGTTGAACCTGCCGCAATCAGTGAACCTGCCGCAATCAGTGAACCCGCCGCAATCAGCGAACCCGCCGCAATCAGCGAACCTGCCACAATCAGCGAACCTGCCGCAATCAGCGAACCCGCCGCAATCAGCGAACCCGCCGCAATCAGCGAACCCGCCGCAATCAGCGAACCTGCCGCAATCAGCGAACCTGCCGCAATCAGCGAACCTGCATTACCGAAGCCACAACATCAGCGTGGGAACGAAACACCGATAACCTCTGCACTTCTCGAATCACTGCTGACTACAGCACAGTCTGATGAGGTTACTGGGCTAGACACGCCGGTCACCAACAATTCGGCTATCGCGGCGGTTTCGGACGCAACGGACGGAACATCATCTACACTCCTCACCCCTGAACTCCACGATGAACACAGAATGGCCATGCAGGCGAACGAACGCAACGCTCAAGATCTGCATGCAGCCGGCATAGAGGCTTCTGACGATGAAATCGCTGCGAATGCTTTGATCAGCGACAAATCTACCAGCCCACAACCACAGACACGCCTCCCTGCCCCCGCGGTGAAGCCGTACACGCCGAAGCCGACGTCCGAAGGTGCGATCCTGCCCCCACAACCAAAACCCGAGGACTTCGTCTTTCCACCGCCATCCACGCCTCCGCCGCCGACTCCCGTTGTGCCCAAACCGGCAACACGCACCACCATAGCAAAACGTCTCAGCATCCAGGAACTGCTCAGCGCTGAGATGCCACATATTACCCCTCCGGCCCCACCGGAAGAGAAATAGCACTGTTACAATACGAGGAGATTCACCCTAGCGAGAAGCGTTATGACAACCATCCGTGCGGTCAAAAGTGTCGACTGCGTCTACCCGCTCGCTCCGGGTGAAGGTGCCGACGCCGTCCATACCCAGCCTGACTATGCATATGCAGTATGCCTCATCGAAACCGACACACCGTTGCGTGGTGTCGGTTTTGCGTTTACCCTCGGCGGCGGCAATCAGCTTGTCTGCGCTGCGATAGACGCACTGGCGAACATCCTCATCGGAAAAGAGATAGAGGAACTCATGGCATCCTATGGGGCAATCTCATATGCCATCGCCAACCATCACCAGTACCGTTGGCTCGGCCCGCACAAAGGCGTCGTCCATCTCGCACTCGCTGCAATAACCAATGCATGCTTTGACCTATGGGCAAAACAGCGCGGTGTCCCGTTATGGAAACTGCTCTTAGACTTGTCACCTGCAGCACTTGTTGCCACACTCGACATGAGCCATTTGCACGATGTGTTGAGCCCTACTGATGCACTGACCATCCTCACCACCGCACAGACAAGTCGCGCTCAACGCATCGACGTACTGGATCGAGGGTACCCTGGCTATGACACGTCTGTCGGTTGGTTCCATTACAACGAGGCACAGGTCCGCGAAAACGCCAAGCGCTCACGGCAGGCTGGCTTTGGTGCAGTCAAACTCAAAGTCGGGGCACGTGACCCGCTATACGATTTGCGCCGTGCTGCTGCGGTACGCGAAGAACTCGGACCTTCGGCAACGCTCATGCTCGATGCCAATCAACAATGGAGCCTAGAGCAAGCACTCTCGATGTGCGCCCAATTTTCCGACATTAACCCGTTCTGGATCGAAGAGCCGACGCATCCAGACGACATCGTCGCCCACCAACGGATAGCCCGCGAGATAGCACCCTTGCGAGTAGCTGCTGGTGAGCACCTTCCGAATGCCATCGTATTCAAAAACTACCTACAAATGAACGCATGTCATTATGTCCAAGCAGATTGTGTCCGGATAGGCGGCGTCAGTGAGTTTTTGACGATCAGCTTGCTCGCACGGCACTTCGGCCTCCCCATTGCACCACACGTCGGCGATATGGGCCAAGTCCACCAACATTTGGTCCTGTTTAATCACATCGGGATGGGTCATGAACGGCTCTTTCTCGAATACATACCCCATCTCAGACACCACTTTGTGAACCCTGCCATTGTGTGTGACGGTGTCTATCACACCCCACAAGAAGCCGGCAGTAGCAGTGATTTGATTGGTATCTGACGAGATTTAACGAAAATCTTGCACCATTGCGTGTCGGACCGTATTACTATACGAAAAAGCCGTTTTTCAGGAGGATGTTGTGTCTCAAGACAATGCCGTTCCATTCCGTGCCGAGATGCGTCAATTGCTCCATATTTTGACGCATTCGTTGTACTCTGACCGCGAAATCTTCTTGCGTGAATTGCTTTCGAATGCCGCCGATGCCATCAATCGGGTGCGCTTTGTCCAACTCACCAACGCCGATGTGCGCAACCCTGACCTCGAACCAGCCATCATCATTCAGATTGACGCAGATGCAAACACGATAACCATCAGCGACACCGGCTCGGGGATGACCCGCGACGAACTCGCCGAGAATCTCGGCACCATCGCCAAGTCCGGCACAAAAGCAATGCTCGAGTCGCTCGATGCCGGCCAACGTGGCGATCTCGTCGGTCAGTTCGGCGTGGGATTCTACTCTGCGTTCGTCGTTGCAGACCGGGTAACGGTCCTTTCGCAGTCGTATCTGCCAGACGCCGAAGCAGCCGAATGGGAATGCGATGGAAACGACACGTTCGTCATCCGCGCTGCAAACCGCGCCGAGCGGGGAACAACCATTACGCTCCATCTGAAAGAAGACGCCAAAGAATTCGCCAGCGAATGGAAGCTCAAGCAGATTATTCAAAAGCATTCCCGTTATATTCCTGTTCCAATCATGATTGGCGACGACGTCGTCAATGACACCCAAGCACTCTGGCGGGTCGCACCACGCACCGTCGAAGCAAGCCAATACACCGATTTTTATCAGCAATTGACGTACGAAATGGACGAGCCGCTGGCCACCGTGCATCTCTCAACAGACGCACCAATCGACCTGCACGCGCTCCTGTTTATCCCCGCCAAACGTGAACGCGGGATGATCGAACGGCGTATCGAAGGGAACATCGCACTCTACAGTCGCCGTGTCCTGATCCAGGCCGAGACCAAAGAAGCACTCCCGAGCTGGCTCCGCTTCATGGAGGGTGTCGTCGACAGCGAAGATTTGCCACTCAATGTGTCACGCGAAATGGTGCAGGGGTCTGCGACCATGGCCCGCATCAAAAAGACCCTCACCAGTCGGGTCATCAAAGAAATCAATGACATGGCGGCATCCGATACCGACAAGTTTGCGGCGTTCTGGAACGAATTCGGTATCTTTTTCAAAGAAGGGATCGCCGTAGATCCATCAGCCAAAGACGAAATCCTGCCCTTGCTGCGCTTCCACACCAGCGATGGTGATGCATTGAGTACATTTGATGCGTATATTGCGCGCATGAAACCCGATCAGACCGAGATCTACTACGTACATGCAAACGACCTCGCCAGCGCAAAACAGAGCCCACATCTCGATGCGGTGCATGCACGTGGCATCGAAGCGTTGCTCCTCACCGACATGGTCGACCCGTTCATGATGCAACACGTCCGGGAGGTCCAAGGCAAAAAATTGCGCAACCTCGACGACCCGGATGTCGTGCTGCCCGGTGAAGACGCCGCCCAGACAAGCACGCTGGATGATACACAGTTGCTCGCTGTTGTCGAAGGCTTCAAGCACGTCCTCGGCAACCGTATCGACGGTGTCCAAGCATCACAAGTCCTGCGCAACCATCCGCTCCGACTTGTCGCTACGACGAACAGCGACATGGAGCGAATGCGACGCATGATTGAACGCGACACAAGCGCCCCACCCCGCAAAGTCGAGTTCAACCAGGCGCATCCCATCATCACCGGCGTCGCAAGCCGCTTGGCGCATAATCCCGACGATGCAATCGCCGCAGCGGTCATTGAACAACTGTACGCCAGTGCACAGTTGCTGGATGGCAGCGCCCTGGACCCAGCCGCAATGGTCAAACGGCTCGAGACACTCATGCAAGCGGCGGTCTCGGCACCGCTCGAGTAACATTCACACACAAAACCCCCGCAGAGCGGTGCTCTGCGGGGGTTTCTGTTCAGTCATTTATCCGAATTGTCCGCTGATGTAATCTTCGGTGCGTTTGTCTGACGGCTTCGTAAACAACTCGTCAGTCGGTCCTGATTCGATCAGTTCGCCGTACCGCTTCTCACGATTCATCAGCATGAACGCAGTAATGTCTGAAACGCGCGCTGCTTGCTGCATGTTATGCGTCACAATGATGATGGTGAATTGCTCGCGCAGGTCGTAGATCAAATCTTCGATTTTGAGCGATGCAATTGGGTCGAGCGCAGAGCACGGTTCGTCCATCAAGATGACTTCGGGGTTGGTAGCAATAGCACGTGCGATGCACAGTCGCTGTTGTTGCCCACCTGATAACGCGGTACCAAATGAACTGTGCAATCGGTCTTTGACCTCATCCCACAATGCGGCCCGGCGCAACGATTGTTCGACGCGCTCGGCGAGTGTCGTGCGATTCCGTATCCCCAAAACCCGCAATCCATAGGCGACATTTTCGAAGATGCTCAGCTGGAATGGATTGGGGCGTTGAAAAACCATCCCGACACGACGCCGGAGCAATACCGAATCGACCGATGGGTCGTAGACGTTGATTCCGTCGAGGAGAAGTTCGCCCTCGGCGCGTGCCCCTTCGGTCGCATCATGCATGCGATTTATGGACCGCAATAATGTTGATTTGCCGCATCCGGACGGTCCAATGATGGCCGTCACGCGATGTGCAGGCATCGACATTGATACATTTCGTATTGCCTGGAACGCGCCATAGTGAAAGCCAAAGTTCCGGAGCTCTATTTTGTTTTCGTCCACCGTCGCCAGCTGGCCGGTTTTGACACGCTGACCAACGATAGCACCGAATCCAATCCCACGGGTTAGTGTCATTGCACGTTCCATGTTCTTTTCCTTATCCGACGCGGCCGCTGATGTACGATTCGGTACGTGGGTCATTGGGCTGAGTAAACACCTGCGTGGTTTCGCCCTTTTCGACGAGCTCCCCAATCGATTGGCCAGCACCAACATCCACCATAAAGACAGCAGTCTCGTCCGAAATACGTGCAGCCTGTTGCATGCTATGAGTGACAATCACAATGGTCAATCGTGACTTGAGGGTCATCAACAGTTCTTCGATGCTCGCAGTGGCGATGGGGTCGAGTGCCGATGCAGGTTCATCGAGCAAAAGGACTTCAGGCTCGATGGCGAGTGCGCGTGCAATCGACAAGCGTTGCTGCTGACCGCCTGAAAGGGCAGTACCGGGCTTATCCAGCACATCCTTGACTTCATCCCACAACACCGCAGATCGCAATGCGCGTTCGACGGCTGCGTCGAGTTCAGCCCGATTCGACAAACCTTGGAGCCTCAACCCAACAGCAACATTTTCGTACACGTTCCGCGTCCGCAATGCAACAGGCTGTTGAAAGACCATCCCGACTTTGATGCGGATCATCGTCGGATCGATATCTGGAGCATAGATGTTTTGCGCCCCGAGCATGACTGTACCCTTCGCATACGCACCGGGGATGGTTTCGTGCATGCGGTTGAGGCAACGCAACACCGTCGATTTGCCGCACCCTGACGGTCCGATAATCGCCGTTATCTGATTGCTCACCAATGTCATGCTGACTGGCTTCACCGCTTGACGGGTACCGTAGAAGGGCGTGAGTTCTTGCAAGACGACTGCACTCATCGTGAATTCCCTCCTGATTTCCGAGTAGCGACACGAACCAGGATATTCATCAACAGAACGAGCATCATGAGCACAAACGCAGCTCCCCATGCTTGGGTGTTTTCGCCGGGATACGGTGATTCGGTATACCGGTACGTCAACAAGGGAAGCGCGGCCATCGGCTTAAAAATGTCGGTACTGATAATGTTGCTCCCCAGCACGGTCAAAATGAGTGGTGCTGTTTCACCGGCTCCACGTGCAAACGCCAACATCACACCAGTGACAATCCCTGGCAAAGCCGCAGGCAGGACAACCGTGAATGTTGAATACCACGTCGGGGCACCCAAGCCACGGGCTGCTTCACGCATGGTTTCAGGCACCAGCTTGAGCATTTCTTCAGTGGTACGGGTGACAATCGGGATCATCAGGATAGCCAGTGCCATACTGCCTGCCACAGCAGAGAACTGCTGTGTCTGCAGAACAACCAACACATAGATGGTTACACCTGCGACAATCGAGGGAGATCCGCTGAGTACGTCGCAGCAGAACCGCACAATCGTCGCGAATCGTTCGTTGCGGAACTCACTCAAGTATATACCCGCAAAAATGCCTATCGGCAACGCAAACAGCAAACCGATACCGGCTATCGTCAGTGTCCCCAAAATCCCATGCAACACGCCACCACGGGGAGCAGCATTGTAGACATTCGTTACGTCTTCTGTCGAGCCCGTCGCATCGCCGACTGGTTCGACCGTTAAGTTGGCAAAGGGGTCATTCGGGTCATACGCGACTTCTGGGGCATCAGCAGTTGGCTCGGGGGCATTGCTCGGTGGCTGATAGACATCGGTGAAAAATGACCAACTCATTGCGCCTGATCCGATGGTCAAGACGTACCCGATAATCGCAATCAAAGGGATGACCGCACAACCAGTAGCCAATGCTGACAACCCGCGCATCAGCTGATCAACGAGTTTGCGGCGACGATAATTGAAGGTACGCATCAGGATCGCCCTCCCCGTGTGTTGCGTTCGACAAACCAGATGAGTAATCGTGCACCGAAGTTCAGGAACAGCGTAATACCGAACAGCGCAAAGGCGACCGAAATCAACGCACTTTCGTGCAACGAACTGACCGAGTTCGTGAGCTCATTGGCAACCAAAGAAGCAGCAGTGGTGGCGGGGGCAAACAGGGATTCCGAAATGCGTTGGGTGTTGCCTACCAACATCGTCGCAGCCATGGTCTCACCCAAGGCACGACCGAGGCCGAGCATGATGGCGCCGATAATCCCGGCGCGTGAATATGGAATCACCGCAAGCCAGATGGTTTCCCATCTTGTGGCACCGATGGCAAGCATCGCCTCACGTTGGGTATTTGGAACCAGACGGAGCACATCACGGGTAAGCGATGCAATCGTCGGCAGAATCATCAATGCCAAAATAATGCCGGTCACAATCAAGCCGCGACCGGTCGCAATGGGACCGGCAAACCAGGGGACAATCGCGCCAACTGTAGCGCTCAGTGGTTCAGCTATTGCGGAACTAAAGAACGGAACAAAAACAAACACGCCCCACACGCCATAGATGACAGATGGGACTGCTGCAAGCAGCTCAACGAGAAATGAAAGCGGGGTCCGCAACGCCGGCGGACATAATTCAGCAAGGTAGATCCCGATTGCAACTGCAAGTGGGGCAGCAATCACAAGTGCAATCAGAGCAGA
>CAIZHO010000097.1 GCA_903932805.1 uncultured Roseiflexaceae bacterium
ACGGCGAGCGGGACGATGATCGACACCCCTGCGAGATTGCGTACCCACAACCCTGCGGCACGTGGGTTGCTCCACTGCATCACGGTTGCCATGAGCAACATCAAGGCACACGCGATCACAACACCACGCCACCCCCAGCCAAGGAGCCAGGCAGTCAGTGCTGCCATGAGTGCAAGGAGCGCCACGGAGCAGACCCACAAAACCGCAGGGTATGGTTGCCATACGTGCGAGAGCGATGCGCTGATGACGCGCACCCCGAGCTCACGCGCTTCGGCCGGATCGGTGAATGTCGTCGTCCCGATACGCAATGCCTGCACCCCGTTCCAGCGCGTGGGACGAGCAAGAATTGCATAGCGGCGTTCATCCTGATGTGCGACTGGTAGTGCATTGAGCTGTATCGGTGTGATCCGTGTAGAGGCTGCGACGGTCACATACCAGATTGCCTCGGGAGCGGGAACGAGCCCAACAGCACGAATGACGGCAAGACCGGATGTCCACCGGTAGGCAGTACCGTCAGACGCTTGCTCGGGTGCGTAGAATCCCGTGATGTGGGGTGCGCTGCTCCGCTCTGCCATGACATATGTGGTGAGCGGCCGTTGAGCGATGACTCCGATGAGCCATGCACACGTCAACACGAAGCATGCCAATAACAGTAACCGTTGCAACGGCGAAACATAAATGCGACGCACAATACATCTCATGTCTAAAAGCCGCTCAACGCGGCATGTCTGCGTACCCAGTCATTTCGAGATAGCCAGTGCCGCGGAGGGCGCTCCCGGCGCGGCGTGCATCGACGCGCACTGCACCTTCCCAGTATCGAACGGTCACTTGCAGTTCTTGATCCGCGATCAGTGGCGTTACCGTCAGCGAGAGTCCAAGAGGGATGAGCTCAATATCCCACGTGGCGGGGTATGGTGCGCCTGTATGCGGGCTCGTCCATACGCCTTGGGGGATCCAGCGGATATCCGCTGCCGCCAAGCGCGTAACCGTGCCGTCACGATTGCGTACCGAACCACCGCTGAACGGGTCGGTCGACCCATCGCGGTTGCGCAACTGATAGAGCATGATGTCGCTGCCGTCGTCGAGATGCAAGGCAAACCAATCCCAGCCCACTTGGTCCGTGCCGAGTGCACTGGTGCTCCATTCGCGGTCCATCCAGCTCGTGCCGCTGACCGCGACATCGGTGTCGCCGATGCGCAGCGTCCCCGTGGTGGCCATCCGTGGTAGTGAGTAATAATAGGATGCGTTCCCTTTCGCGGCGGACTTTTGTGACAGCCCGCGATCCCCTTGCAAGACGATGGGGCCCGTTGCATCGAGGGTGACATCGAGGGCAATGTCTCCGTCCTGTGCCTGGATGCGCATCTGCGTGGTAGCGGCGTCTGGGCTGGTCACAGACCAGTCATCGAGCCACACCCGGAAGGGCGTTGCTTGAGCACCAGCAAGCCCTAACGCTCCACGATTGAAGCGTTCGCGTGCAACGAACCGTTGGCCGGCACCGTCACTCAGCGCAAGATGGGCCATATACACCGCATCAGAACGCCATTTCGAACCGTCTTGCGGCAGATTCGTGTGTGACAGCCCGGTCCGGAACAGGGTGAATTGATAGCCGTACGCGTTCCCCTGCGCATCGGTCAGATTGCCGGTGTAATACCACCATTCGACCGCGTAGTCTGGATGTGGTCCATGATCG
>CAIZHO010000098.1 GCA_903932805.1 uncultured Roseiflexaceae bacterium
AGTTTTCTGATAGCGAACCAACACACCAATGTGAGGTCTGTATGACAAATCGAGGATTGCTGATTGATCAACTCCTCGACGAAGCACGCCGAAAAGGTATCTACAACCCGGATACCACAGGTGAGCATGAGCTTTCATTCGATGATATGACGCGCGTTGACCCTGCTGACCGCGTTGCCTACACCATGCTCAAAAGCAATGGATTTGCGCCACCATTTATCGAAGAACGCACACAACTGTTGACAGAACGCCTCGCCTATACCAGTGCAGCACACGTGCTCAAAGAACGAATGCCGACCCTCGACGAGTCGCAACGGACCAGTAGTCTGCGCGAAATGCGCCGCGTATTAACTGATCTGTGGCGCAGAACACTCGACTTCAACCTCATCGCACCACCAGCATTGCAGATCGAGGGCATTCGCGTCCAATACGAACTGGATCTGATTACATCGACAGTTACCGACGTTCGCCTCGATGCTGACGGATCCGTTGCACCCCCACCGCAAGCGCAAAAAAGCCCGTACAGATAAGCACAATCGTGGCCCCGGTCGATACCGCGTAGTGGTAGGACAGTATCAGCCCGAGCACCGCAGAACCCGCACCGATCGCTGCGGCATAGATCATCATGCTCCGCAGGTCGCGGGTCAACAACGATGCGGTCGCTGCGGGTGTCACGAGTAATGCACTGGTCAGGATGACCCCAACCACTTGGATCCCAGATACCACGGTAAATGCCAACAGCACCAACAGGGTCGTCCGCAAATAGTCGGTGTGAATGCCCATAACCTCAGCCTGCAGAGAATCAAACGAGGCCAGTTCGAACTCTTTGTGGAGCAATGCGAGTACGACGAGTACCACCAGTGCGACGGCGCTGATAAGCCAAACATCGGTGCGGTCGACACCCAGGATGTTGCCAAACAAAATATGACTGAGATCGCGAAAGGATTGAGTGCCACTCATCAAGACGATGCCGAGGGCAAACATCGCCGTAAAGATAACGCCGATGGCAGTATCCTCGCGGAGCGTGCTTTTGCGCGCCATCCAGCCAATCCCTAGTGCGGTCATCACTCCAGCGGCTAGCGCCCCGCCAAACAAATTCCAACCGTTCAAATACGCGACGACAACGCCTGGCAGTGAGGTATGTGCAAGCGCATCACCGATAAATGCAAGCCGCCGCAGTACCACATAGCTCCCAATAACCCCACAGGTCATCGCAATAATGACCGATGCAAAGAGTGCACTTTGCATAAATCCATACTGAAACGGCCCGATGATCCACTCATAGATTGCATTCATAGTGCCAACTCCGCAGGTGCTGCGGCATACGACGGAGCATCGGTGAACGCTGCAATCGTACCATCGTGAATGACCGCGACATAATCGAATTCTTCGCGGAGTCGACTCAGATCGTGCGTCGCTACGACAATGGTACGGCCGAGCGCTTTGAGTTCTGCAACAATTCTGGTTATCAGCAACCGTGTTTCGGGATCGATGTTGTTGAACGGTTCGTCGAGCAGCAGGAGTTCGGATTCTTGGACAATTGCCCGACCCAACAGCGCCCGTTGCTGCTGACCACCCGATAAATCGCTGATCAGTCGATCCGCTACCGACGCAAGATTGAGTCGTTCCAACGTCTGTTCGACCAGTGCGAGATCGTGCGCTTTGGGTTGACGTAACCAACCAATGTGCACATATCGTCCGGTAAGGACGAATCGACGCACCGAAATCGGGAAGCGCCAATCGATTTCGCCACGTTGCGGCAAATAGGCGACACGATGATGACAGGCACGGACGTTACGCCCAAAAATCAAAACTGAACCTGAACTATAGGGTTGCAACCCGACCAACGTTTTGAGCAACGTACTTTTCCCTGCTCCATTTTGGCCGATGAGCGCCACACGCGCGCTAGCGGGGATGGTAACCGAAACGCCCGAGAGTGCTTCGCCTTGCTTTGCATCGTACCGGACGTGCAAATCATGGATTTCAATCGCTGGTGCGTCGGGTACCGAGTCCACGTGGGTGCGACCACTATAGTTCAGGAACATAGTTACTTGCCTTGCAATGCGGTTTTCATCGTCGACACATTGTAACGCATCATGTTCAGATAGGTTGCACCGTCGCTGTCTGCGCTCCCCAAGGCGTCGGTATACAAAGCAGGCGCAATCGTCACACCTGCCTCGGCCGCAACATTGTCGATTAATGCGCTATTGCTCATGTTTTCGATGAAAATAGTCGGCACCGCACTGTCACGAATTGCTGCAGTGAGTTCAACGATTTCTGTGGCGCTCGGGTCACTTCCTTCGGTGCTTACACCCAATACCGTGCCCACCACGACGAAACCGTAGCGTTGTGCAAAATAGCCAAACGTATCATGGTTGGTAACGAGTTTGCGCCGATCGTTCGGGATGCTTTCGACCATTGTGACGACCTCTGCATCGAGTTGACGAAGTTCGTTGATGTACCGAGTGCTGTTGGTACGGAACGTGTCGGCTTGATCGGGCATCGCTACAATAAGCCCATCACGAATGGTTTCAACCATAGTGATGACGTTTTGTACGTCATGCCAAATGTGCGGATCCAGTTCTTCTTTTTCGTCCGCATGGGCTTCTACTTCGGTGTGTGCTTCTTCTTCGGTGTGTGCTTCTTCTTCGGTGTGGCCTTCTTCTTCGGAATGACCTTCCTCGTGTGCGTGTCCGCCCACCATCGGCTTGATGGCAGCGCTGCTGACAATGACGGGCGATTTCGAACCAGAAGCTGCGTATATTTCATCCAGCCATGATTCAAACCCAAGCCCGATGGTCACGATTGCAGTTGCTTGTTCGAGTGCGACTGCGTCTTGGGGTGTCGGTTCGTATGCATGCGCGTCACTGTC
>CAIZHO010000099.1 GCA_903932805.1 uncultured Roseiflexaceae bacterium
ACGAGTGCGTGCAGCCGCGCTATAACCTGGTGATGCGGGCCGACTACGAGCGCGAGCTCGAGCCGATGTGCATCAGCGAAGGCGTGGGCGTGATTACCTACTCGTCATTGGCCAGCGGCTTCTTTTCAGGCAAATACCGCGCCGGCCAGGCGTTGCCCACCAGCCCCCGTGCCGGTGGTGTACAGGCCAATTACATGAACGAACGCGGCTTCAAGATCCTCGCCGCCGTCGACGCCGTCGCCAAAGAGCTCAACACCACCTCCGGCCAGGTCGCTCTGGCCTGGATCATGGCACGCCCCGGCATCACGGCGGCGATTGCCAGTGGCACCACGGTCGATCAGGTCAAAGACCTGACTGCGTCGGCCGAGCTGGTGCTCCCAGCCGCGGCGATTGCGTCGTTGACTGAGGCGAGTAATTAGGTCTGCCGCAGGTCATTACCCCACGGCATGCCGTGGGGTAATGGATCCCCTTTTCGCCCGCACCGTGGCGGGCAGCGATGCCTCGTAGGTGGCGATCCAGTCCTCGACGCTGTAGTGACCTGCAAGTGCACCAAAGAGTGCATAGGGGATGTCGTCCATCCGTTTGAGGCGGATGCAGGCGGCTCCCATGTCGACGTTCCGACCAGTGGCAGCGCGGTAGTCTGCCGCAAAGCGCTCGTGCAACGGCGATGCTGGGTACATGCAGAATGCATACACACCCAAGTGGCTTTTTTGATTGATGATGGCGACGTACGGCAACGGTGTCTGCGCGGTCGTGTGATACCCCAGTGGGTAGTACGACAGCGGGACCACGTATTCGAGCGTTTTGCCGGTCAGCTGTGCAACAAATCCTGGTTGCAGCGCAGCGGTGATAGCATGGTGGAGCTGTTCGGTCGCAGCGCGCCGCTCCGGCACAATGCTCGCGAGATAGTCGGTGATGTCGAGCATAGGGGATCCTCTGTGTTTTGTCGCCAGCATGCCGGCGACGTACGGATTTTCTGTGAGCATGCCGGCGACGGACGGATTTTCTGTCAGCAGCTGCGTCCGCCTACCGCCGTGGTGGCATCGCCCGCGCAACGGCTGCTTCGTCGGCATAGGTCGTTGTGAAACGCCCCGGTGCAAAGACCACCGGGTCGACGTCACTCACCGGCCGACCCAACATCTGCTCAGCTGCCAAACGACCCAATGCTGGTCCGTGAGTCACCCCTGCTTCGTTGTCGCCGGTCAAGAGATGGAGCCCCTGGATGGCGGTGACGGGACCAGCGATAAATGTCCGGTCGACCGTATAGACCGGCACGCCTTGGGTCCATTCGCGCACGGCAAGATCGGCCTTGGGGAACAGGCGCTGGAACGATTCTTGCACCGCATCGGTCAGGCTCGTGACCAGCTCGGGATAATACGGTCGCGTCCCAATCGGCAAATCAAACGGCAATTCCTGCACCGCTTTGTAGCCGTCACCCGTCCCCCACAGCAGGCCACCCTTGTGTTCACGGATCCACGCGCCCTGCTCGGGGATCATGATGGTAGGCAGCCCACTCGGCACACCCGATGCGTTCCCAATCACGCGTGTTGCAACCACCCGAAAGATGGGTAACGTCATGCCGATCGTCGCCAAAATGTCGTTGCTCCAGGCTCCACAGGCGAGCAGGACCGTACGCGACATAAATGAGTGACCGTTCCTTGTCACCACGCCAGTGACGCGCGCACCGTCCATGAGCAAGGTCGCAACCTGCTCGCCATTCACGGCAGTGCCCCCGGCGGCCAACACTGCATCGGCAATGGCCTGCACCGCAGGTGTGGTGTGGACTTGGATCCCGCGCGGGTGGTACGTCGCACCATAGACCTCGGTCGCTGCGATGGCACCATCGCTCAACTCGGCGATAGCACCGGCGTCCAACGACTGGATGTCCGGCGGGGTCAACGCATGGCGCAGCATCGGTGCGATATAGGCGTCGTAGCCGGCTTTGGTACGCGCCAAGAACAAATTGCCGTTCTCGCGGAGCTGAATGTCGGCGCGTTTTCCCAATGCCCGATAGAACTCAATGCTGTATTCTTCGAGCGCCAATTCGTTCTGACCCCAACCCGCTGGACCAAACCCAGCGGCCCAGGCGCCGACGAACCCCGCACCGGCACCGGTGGTTGCAATCCCCGGCGCACTGGCGTCGACGACCAACACGTTTGTGCAGCCCAATTGTTGCAGATGATAGGCTGCGCTCCAGCCAAAGATCCCGCCGCCGACGATAATCGCATCATAGCTCTGCATGGTATTCCTCACTGCTGATTCTCATACCGAGACGGATAGCAAGTCAATCAACGGCTGGATATTCGGCGTGCTCGGCAGTTCGTGCACCGCGACCACCAAAGCCTCGGCCTGCGGCACAGAGATGACAGGCGTAACCAGATCCATGAACGAAGCGGTTACCGTTGCATCGTCCAATGTGTGCGCTGGGCGTCCCAACGCGATATCTACATGCCAACGTGCGCCATAGTCTGCGGTGAGGGCCGAGATGTCTGTGTGCTCGCCGGCATTCGTCTGAACGAAGCTGTCCCAGAGCGCTGTGTCGAACACCGCCGTCGTGCCGATGAACCCCGTTGCAGTGAGTTGTGCCGCCATGTAGCCGCCTTCGGCAACTCTGGCGGTGTGGAGTTTTTGGGTGTGACTGCTGTCCATGGAGTACCGCGTGTCACCCGCATAGGCGCAGGCAATCGCGAGTGCCTGTGCAAGCGCACCGCCTTTGGCACGTTGCACAATACACACTGCCGTCGCTGCGCCATAGACGCTGTATGCTCCGGTCTTTGGCACATGCGTATTGTTTGTCACGGAGCCGCCCAAGGCTGTCTGCATGCGCCCGACGACCTCGTAGCCCATGATGCAGGCGTGCAACAGCTCCAACCCGGTCACCGGCGTGCTCCGGCCTTCCGCCCAGGCAATCAACGCCGGGAGGATGGCTGCCCCCGTGTCATCGTATCTGCTCTGCTCGTCACGAGTTGTAGGGTTCGCCGAAACGCCGTTGACCAACGCTGCACTGCGCCGGTCGACGTGGAGCTCGGTCCCCCACACCGTGGCCTGGCCCTTGCGCGATTTGTGGAGCGCGAGTGCGCTCAGCATGCGTCCCGTCTCGTGCGAGCGACTCCCTGCAAGTGCAATCCCGAGTGTTGTGAGGAGGCGCTTTTGCATCGCCTGCAGCGTGGATTCTGGGTAGTCAGACGGGGTGCTTGCATGGATCAGTGCAGCGAGGTGTTCAACGGGGTGTGTCATGCGAGGCCTCGTTCACGACAGTACAGGCCATACCTGCCCTGGCTGAAGGAGCGCAGGTAGTGTGGCAATGCATCGTCCAACATCGCAGCGCCGGTCGGTGCATCGACATCAAATGCCAACGTGACCGCTGCATGGTATCCGTTTGGCCTGCGAATAATCGGCTCCATGGTCTTCTTTCGGTGGTCAGCCAGAATGGTCCGATTATACCAGTCCGTCAACAGCGGCGGCTATGGGTGGATTGGTTTCTATAGAAAAAAACCACCATGCAGTGCATAGTGGTGTCACATCGTCTGGTGACCCGGGAGGGAATCGAACCCCCAACACTCAGTTCCGAAGACTGATGCTCTATCCATTGAGCTACCGGGCCATTCCTTTTAGTATAGCACAGGAGATTCTCTCGATGCAATGCAGCCCGTCCCACAGGGTCCGTTTTTCTTTGCTACCATAAGAGAAATATCAGCGAGGACAGCATGCCACACGACATCACCAGCGACGGATACTACCGGTTCCATGTTTCGTTTATCCTCGACGTCGCCCCCGAGCGCTACGCCAGATATCCCGACGGCATGCAAGATGCCCTCAATGGCGCATTGAGTCGCCTGGTAGAGCTGGTCGAACGTGATCCCAATCTGCAAGCGCACTTCAAACGCCACCAGCTCGAGTTTGGTTGGGAACGCCCCACCTGGGAGTCCAAGTAATCGGAGCGACCGCTACATCGAAAATTTCGGAGTAGAGAAAGGTGCAATATGCCACGAACATCCCGTCACTACGCGGCCCAAGCCGTCAGCGCCGCCTTTCCCCTTGGCGGGATCGGCACCGGCAACATCTCGATTGGTGCACGTGGGGAACTGCGTGATTGGGAAATCTTCAACTCCCCTGCCAAGGGGTTGCCCCTTCCCAATACCTTTGTCGCACTGTCGCTCAAATCTGCGAGCGGTGAACGCATCACCCGAGTCGTCGAAGGACCGGTCAGCGGAACGCACACGCTGTCACACGGCTACCACCCGCACACCGGCGTCGGTCTGCCGCGCTTTGCGACTTCATCGCTCGGGGGCACCTACCCGATTGCAGAGTTTTCGGTCGCTGACCGTGACGTGCCTGCCACGGTCTCGCTCGAGGCGTATACGCCGTTCGTCGCCCTCAATGCTGACGATTCGGGCATTCCGTGTGCGATATTTCGCTATACCGTGACCAATACGAGTGCCGAGGCACTGGCTGCGACCCTGGTCTTTTCGCTCTACGATGCAACCAATGGCGTCCAAATCGACTCCTACGGTAACCTCGTCGGTACCGGTGGGAGCGACATCCAGCGCGTCAGTACGGCCGACTACCAGGCGCTCCACTATCGCAACAGCCGCGTCGCACCTGATGCCGAGTCCTATGCAGAATTCGCACTCGCGACCACCCACCCCCGCGTGACACACCGCACTGCCTGGCTCCGTGGTGGCTGGTGGGACTATGTACAGGATTTCTGGGACGACATCGACGGCGACGGTGCCCTCACTGACCCTGCCTACCCTGACAAAGCCCCAGCCGGCGCCAACGATACGGGCTCGTTGGCAGCCCACGTCGACATCGCACCCGGGGAGAGTCAGACGATTACGTTCATCCTGAGCTGGTACGTGCCCAACCGCCGCAAAACCTGGTCCAAAGCGGACGCACCACTCACGCAGAACCACTACACCGTACACTACGCCTCAGCCCGGGCGGTCATCGACGACGTCGTAGCCCGCTTCGATTCCCTCAGCGCCAGCACTCGTACGTTCCGCGATGTCATGGCAAACATGACGCTCCCTGAGCCGATGCGCGACGCATTGGCGGCGACCATTGTGCCCATGCGCTCGACGACGTGCTTCTGGTTCGCCGATGGGAACTTTTATGGGTGGGAAGGGTGCTTCGACGATGCGGGTTGCTGCGCCGGGTCGTGTACCCATGTATGGAGCTACGCCTACGCCATGGCATACCTCTTCCCCCAACTCGAACGGGTGATGCGCACCATTGAGTTCACTATCGAGACCGAAGACGATGGGTATATGTTGTTCCGCACCTTCCAAAATTTCGGCGAGACGTTTGTCTGGGGGTGGGGTGATCAGCGCCCCGAAGCATGTATCGACGGCCAAATGGGCAGTGTCATCCGCGCCTACCGCGAATGGCAATTATCGGGCGATCGCGTCTGGCTGACTAACCTCTACCCCGGTTTGGTGCGGGCCGTTGACTATGCTTACACCCATTGGGACCAAGACGACGACGGCGTTCCGGATGGCCGCCAGCACAATACCTACGACATCGAATTCTATGGTGCCAACCCGCTGAGTACCCTCTATTACCTGGCAGGACTCAAAGCCGGCATCGCACTCGCGACCGTCATGCACGATCACACCAACGCCCAGCGCTGGCAAGCGATGGTCGACCGCGGCAGCCCACGCTTCGTCGAACTCTGCTGGAACGGCACCTACTTCGAACAGCACCTCGCCGATGTCAACGAACACCGCTACCAGCACGGCACCGGTTTATTGACCGATCAATTGCTCGGGCAAGTGCATGCGACGTTGTTGGGGATGGGTGATTTGGTGCCGGCCGAGATGATTCGGTCGACGTTGCTGAGCATTTACACCAAAAACTTCCGTTCGTCGTTCCACTCGCACATCAACACCCAACGCACCTATGTGCTCGAAGACGAGCAGGGATTGGTGTTGTGTAGCTGGCCCAAAGGTGGCCGACCTGCGTTCCCCTTCGTCTACTCGGAAGAAGTCTGGACCGGCGTTGAATACCACGTCGCCGCCCACTTACTGGCCATCGGTGAAGTCAAAAAATCCACTGCCCTGATTAGTGCACTCCGCGCCCGTCACGACGGTGTCAAACGCAACCCGTGGAACGAGGTCGAGTGCGGCCATCACTATGCCCGCAGTATGGCGGCGTGGATGCTCATTCCTGCTGCCACCGGCTTCACCGCCGACATCGACGCCGGCTGGATTGCCTTCAATCCCCAACCCGCATTACTCTCCGACGGTGTATTCTGCATGCCGTGGTTCACCCAACGTGCATGGGGCACCTACACCCAGTCCACCCGTGCCGACGGCTCGATAGCCGCAGATATCGCGGTGCTCGGGGGGAGCCTCGCTGGCATTCGCGTCAATTTGCCCGCTGGTGTACTACAATCAGCCTAATCTACCAGAACGAGGATCATATGCAACCACGCCAGGCAACTGTGAATCGCACCACCGGTGAGACGTCCATTGCGCTCACCCTCACCATCGACGGGACCGGTCGCTGCCAAGCCGATACGGGCATCGGCTTTCTCGATCACATGCTGACCCTCTTTGCAAAGCACGGTCAATTTGACATAACGGTCAAGGCCACTGGTGATCTCCACGTCGACGATCATCACACGGCAGAGGATGTGTCGATTTGTCTGGGGCAGGCAATCGACAAAGCACTCGGGGATCGCGCCGGGATTGTCCGGACCGCACACAGCTATGTCCCAATGGACGAAGCATTGGGCTTTGTGGCGGTAGACCTCGGCGGTCGTCCGTATTGTGTTTTTGGTGCCGAGTTTGTCACCCCGCGGGTGGGGACGTTGGGCACCGATGTGCTTTTTCACCTGTTCGAAAGCATGGCAATCCATGCGCGCATGAACCTGCACGCACGGGTTGAGTATGGTCGCAATGATCATCACAAAATCGAAGCGCTCTACAAAGCCTTCGGTCGTGCACTCGACGCAGCCACTATGCGTGACCCGCGGTTAGGCAACACTGTCCCCAGCACCAAGGGGGTACTGTAGGGGCGAGGCATGCCTCGCCCGTCGTGTGAATGGCATGCCTCGCCCGTCGTGTGAATGGCATGCCTTGCCCGTCGCTACCACCATTCCTCACCAGTCTTAGGACGCGCGTCTGCGCGTCTGCATCAGGACACGTTGCGCAGCAACTGCTGCGCAACCGCTCAAGACGCAGACACCTGCGCAGAGACTCAAGGGCCACAACAATACTCCCGTCACCATAATGACGGTGAAGTAGCCGGCCGCAGCAAGTGCCGCACATGCCCCTGCCCGGATGAGGGTTCGGAGCGACAACGACGTGCCGTACCGCGCGAGCACCATATCGAGCACCTCGGCGATGATGGCTGCTCCACCCACGCCCATTGCGAAGCGATACTGATCATCCATGAGGGCAACCAAGAGTGCGTTGAGCACGACGGCAAATGTCAGACTGCCAAAGCCGAACCGACGTGCGACTAACCATGCACCGACAAGGCCGGTGACGACCGAGTGAAAAATAATCCCAACCAACCC
>CAIZHO010000100.1 GCA_903932805.1 uncultured Roseiflexaceae bacterium
CGTACAGATGCTTCATCACGTATTCGGCCTTGGTCATGCTCCGCATGTACTCGATGGTGCCCGTTCCCTCATCAGAGGCCAGATCTGCGTATGTCGTCAATGCAAAACGGACTTCGGCTTCGGTGAATGGAACCGCAAAATCCCAGTCAGCCATGTATGCATATGCCTTCGTGGATTGGGCAGTGACGGCAGATCCATAGGCTGCGAGAGCACTGATATCGATGGCTGCACTCAATGCCAGCACGTCGTCGGCAGTCATACCCATGCCATCTCCAAGGTAGGGGATGTTCATGCGTGCATTGAAGTTTTGCGTCGTCAATACCTGCTGTTCTGGCACCACAAAGCGCCCAATACAGGCATCTTCGCAGCGATAACTATGCCAAATACTCCAGACCATGGTATTCATCTCGGGATGCGGTCGGGTGCGCAGGCGTATAGGGTCTGTGTTGGCGAGGATTGCCTGCAGCTCTTGGTCTGTGCGGGCATGATTTGCATGCAGAGCCGCAAAAAACGTAGCGTGTGTTGTCATCTTCTGTTCGCTTTCTGAGAAAGGGGTGCATGTCTACCAGGTAAAATATCGCTGCCCGCCGAGCGCACTGTCAATGGCTGCGATTTCGCCGAGATGATACTGTGAATGGCCGACCATATGCTTGATGAGCCAGTCGCCTTTTTTCATCGTACTGAGAAAACCCACCACGTTATCGGTGTTTGCCGCATCGCCATATGCATCGGCTTCGACAATCGGCCGGATATGCGCAGCCGTGAACGGCACCGAAAAGTCCCAGCCGCTGATCTGCGTCAGCGCCCACGCCCCCTGTGCCTCGACACCCGCGGCATAGGCCGCTAACTGCCCGATATCGATGCGTTCACTCAGTGCGGTGACATCGGCAGTCTGCATCCCAAAGCCATCATCACGGTATGGCACCCCCAGCGAGGCCCGAAAGCCGCCCGTGTCGAACACTTGCTCGACGGGCACCACGAAGCGCGCGATGTTTTCGTCTTCGACACGGAGCATGTGCCATATGCACCACACAATCGAATTCATTGACGGGAGGGGTCGTTGCCGCATCCGCTCCGCCGAAATACCCGCGAATAACCCGCGGATGTCTGCATGCACGGCAGCATGCGAGGTCGCCAATCCCGATACGAGCGACGTTGGTGGGTGGCTGTATGTCATTCTGGTCCTCACTCTGCTGATCGGCTGTAGTATACCCAAAACTTGCTACACTGGGTTGTGGGCACGAGGTATGCCAATCTGATATATTCATTCAATAAGTATTAGATCCGTGTGAGGTTTCTGAAGATGCATCGTCGACGTTTGATACGCTTCGTGGGTATGGGGGCCATCGGTGCGGCACTCTGCGCCTGTGGCGAACGCGCCGTGATGCCAACAGCGAAGAATCTCGAGGGCAGCGCACAAACACCACTCGTGAACGGCGAAGCACTCACCTGTGCAGTCGCATCGTCATTAGAAAAAATCATGCCGAGCTTTTCGCGTCTCTTTGTCGATACGTATGCGCTTCCCAGCCCCATATTCCAAGCCGCAGCATCGGGGACACTCGCTACCCAGATCGTCGAAGGCGCGCCGTTTGATCTCTTTCTTGCGGCCGATATGGTTGCGATGCAGTCGCTTATCGCCAGTAACCTGGTCACCCCAGCAGATATTCACCCACTGGTCCAGACCGACATTGTGATCGTCGCGCGCTCACGTCGCGGTATAGCAACCCTCGATGACACTCGCAAAAGCGGTACCAAGATCGTCGTCGGTGATGCGCAGGTCCCGATTGGCCGGTACACACAGCTCCTCCTCGCGGCTATCTCAACGCACCGCGGTGACCGCTCATTCAGCCAAGCATTTACAGAAAACATCGTTTCGTATGAGGACAAGGCAGCTGCGGTCACCCAGAAATTTTTCGGAGGTGATGCCGATGTGGCTGTGCTGTATCGATCCGATTTGTACGGCTATGACACCAACGACTATGTTGTTTTGCCCCTGCCACAGGAGGTCTCACTACAATCGACGTATGTTTCGGTCGTGTTGCCTGGCGCAAAACAAGGGGCGATTGAATTTGTGAACGTGCTGACGAACCCTGCCCATGCAGGGATATGGAGCAACCATGGCTTCAGACCGCTGGGCACATAACGCGCGACGAACCATCCTCGCGGTCCTCGGCGTCCCATTGGTGGCGCTGTTTGTGTTGCCTGTTTTCGGGTTATTGCTCCGCAGTACGCCGCAATCATTGCTTGCGGCAGCCGTCTCGCCTGCAGTCACCCAAGCACTTGGTTTAACCATGGTGACCACTGGTGCGGTTGTAATAATCACCATCGTCGCCGGGACGCCTTTAGCTATTGTGTTGACCACGCGTGCAATACGCTACCCTTGGGTTCGGACACTCATCGACATCCCCGCAGTCCTCCCCCCTGCGGTCGCCGGTTTGGCGTTGCTCACCGTTTTTGGGCGGATGGGTTGGTTTGGCCAAATCCTTGCCGACCAAGGACTCTTGATCCCATTCACGACCACTGCAGTTGTGTTGGCGCAACTTTTTGTCGCCGCGCCACTGTACATCAAAGCATGCATGATTGCATTTGAGGGGCTCGACCCGATGCTTGCTGATGCTGCCCGTATCGATGGCGCGACGCCATGGCAGTATTGGCGGCTAGTAGTCTTCCCATTGACGTCTGCGGGTATGCAAGCGGGGATCGCCATGACGACTGCCCGCGCATTAGGGGAGTTTGGCGCAACCGCTCTATTTGCCGGGAGCATGCCTGGCCGCACGCGCACGATGGCGCTGGCGATCTATGTTTCGGCCGAAAGCGATCCAGCCGCTGCTACTGCCATGAGCGTTATTCTGTTGCTTATGGCTATTATATTGCTCATCCTGACCAACACACGCACTGCAACCCAGCAGTAACTCCGGTCGTATCTGTGTTCGCGCACGGCACAGGACAAGAGGAAGCATGGGCCAACAGCATCTCTGTATAGACATACAACAGTATCTCGACCGCTCGTTTACCAATCCACGGGCCCGCACTGCCTATGAGCAGTTTTTTGTCGACAGTGTGCTGTACAGTCATCATGTGGCCCCAACGCGCTGGGTTGTCACTCACAACCATGACCACCTCAACAACAACGTTGGACTCATACACACGCTTATGCTCCGGCATGAATGGCTCGAGGTGATGGTCGACTATTCTTCCATGCCGGAGCTCGCGTCAAACATCGATGTCGGTTTTGATGCGTCCGAGCCAGACCCCTTGGTAGGGATCTACCCCGCGGTCCCCGGGTCCACCTATACGTACTTCGACCCTGATTTGTTTGACCAGTACGCATCAGAGGTGTGGGATGCACACCGGCGCATCATCGACAAAGCAGCAGTGACGCGTATGAACCCGGGTGTCTGTGCCAAACACACCCCTGCGGCATTGACATACTTCGCGCAGCACCAACAGGCATATCTGGAGTCACGCTATCAGCTGAGTGTTTTGCCGCAGTCACACTACACGCACACAAAAACATCCTCCACGCACTGAGCGCATGGAGGATGTGCTGTGAAATGATACCGCGTCGGTTAGAGTGAAACGCCCAGCAGGCCAGCGATGACACCGACCTCGCCGATGTGATTTTGGGGATGTACCTGAGTATAATCGAGCACGAAGCGGCCAACGTTCAATGCACCCCAATACGAAATGACCCCCTCGGTAATTGCGGGGATGCAGACTGCCTCGCCGGCGACGACCGCACGCATGTGGGCGGCATCCCATTGATGATGCAATCGACCGAGGTCGAGCCCGGCGAGTGTCTGCGTGCTTTGGGCCGCCACTGCGTGCTGGTAGCCACGCAACGCGACCATATCGATGGTATCGGAGAGTACTTCGACATCAGCATATGGCATCGCTGTCCCCATGTGACCATAGGCAATGCCCATGTTTGACTGCCAGCTCCCAGCGGTGTGCACCTGCGGTACATTGGCGACAAAGCGGCTCAGGGTTATGTCTTCGATGCGGAGCAGATGCCAGATGTTCCACGCGATCGAATTGACCCCTACCGACTGACGACGACGTAGGGCACTATCAGGCAATCCAAACAGCTTTGGAAGCGTCTCGCCATGCAACATCTGATGGCGGACCTTGATGAATTCAATCACGGTAATCCCTTTCGGCTAAACGATGGAAGTAGTGTACCGCACTGGTCACATCCATGCATCGTTTGCCTGCGGCATCCCCAAACTGCAGTGCATCACTGTTGCTCACACCTGTAATCTGTGCTCCGTACACCGGAGATATATGCGCTTTGATGTTGGTCATTACGTCATCCCGATCAACAGAGGTACCCTTACCTAATCGCGCTCACTGCGGTCAGTCCCTGACGTGATCAGTTTGTTGATTTTGAATGTGACCATACGGATCGGGATGCGCATATAGACTGTGTCTCGTCGATGCGCGTACGTCAGAAGCCATTTTGCCGGTGATAACGACATCCATCAAAATGAACTCCGACAACGCATCAGGAGGGGTCTCAGCACGCAATTTCTGTGCCAGTCTTGGTACAGCACACGTGTGCGCACTGTAATTACTACAAATTGTCGAAATTTCATCACTTCTCTAACGCACCGCTGCTCAGGATGTTCATTCTGTAGTGGCGTTGCTTGCGCACACGTGTGCGCTTTTGCAGATTCGTCTTTTTTTACACATTTCGAGATCCCCACCGAGTGACGTCTTGCACTATTCGTCACGCACCGAACAAGTGTTTGCTGTTTTTCGCTGCTGTGAAAACAAAAAACCCATGTGCACACGTGTGCACATGAGGATCTTTGCGCAAAACGCTGGTCAGCGTGCTTTGAGCGGCCAGTGCTTGGGGGAACCGCGTTCGTATTGGATGGGATAGACACCAGCGACACCCAGTGCTTCGGCGGCACGCCATGGCCAACGCGGATCATCGATGAACGCACGGCCGAGCGCAACCATGTCGGCCTCTCCATCGGCAATGATTGCTTCGGCGACGAGTGGATCGCTAATAAGGCCAACCGTGCGAGTCAAAATCCCCACTTCGCGCTTCACGCGGGCGGCTATTGGGACTTGGTACTTAGGGGCAGCGACGACTTTGGCGTGCGGGGTTGCGCCGCCACTCGACACACAGATGAAGTGAAGTCCTGCGTCTTTGAGCATCTGGGCCTGCCCGACCGCATCATCGGGGGTCAACCCGTCTTCGTGCCAATCGGTGCCGTTGATGCGTGCACCAAAGGCAATATGCGCTGGCAACACCGATTGGACGGCACGGACCACCGCGAGTGGTAGGGCCATGCGCCCCGCCAGATCCCCACCCCAACGGTCCGTGCGGCGGTTGCTGATGGGCGATACAAATGATTGCAGCAAGTACCCGTGGGCGAGGTGCAGTTCGATACTGTCGACCCCTGCTGCCACCGCACGGACGGCTGCATCGCGGAAGGCAGTGATGATGCGTTGGATCCCAGCGTCATCGAGTTCTTGGGGGATTTGCCAGCCGGTGTCGTAGGGGATCGCGCTCGGGCCGACGACCTGCCA